>CALMAR010000296.1:4823-17466 GCA_937859855.1 uncultured Kineosporia sp. | reverse complement strand
GCCCACCCTTCCCGCAGTTTCCGTTCTTCCCGGACGTCGAGCAGCTCGTCATACCGGCGGTCCATCTCCGCCACCAGCCTCGTTAAAGCTGTGATGGCAGCGGCGATGTCGGGGCCGACGAACACGTCAGCGCAGTGCCGCCAGAACCCCAGCTCCACCCGTTTCCCATCCAGCAGCACCAGATGGCAGTTCATCGACAGGGCGGCGTGCCCAACGATCAGGTTGACCAGACCGGACTTCCCGCCGCCGGGTTCACCGCCAGGCAGCAGGTTGCGTTCGGGCAGCAGGATGGTCACTCGTGCTCCGGCTTCGTCGATCCCGACCTGGATCGGCTGCCACATCGACAGCGTCCCCGCAGGAACCTTCGGGGTCGGCTCAGCCGAGACGACCAGCCCTGTGCTCACGTTTTGCCCGAACATGCTCGCTTTAGGGCTGGCCGCCCGGTTGAACCACATGATGTTTCCTCCTCTCGATCTGTGTCAGACGTGTTCAGACGTGTTCAGACGTCTTCGATGTGGCCGCAGTCTGCGCACATCTGCCACTGCGGGCAGCCCTGCACGTGGCCGGGAAGTGTTCCGCCGCAACGGCATTGATCGGGCGGCGGGAAAGTGTGCCCGACATCGGCACAGTTCCGCTTGGCCCGGCAGGACGGGCACAGCTCGAACCCGCTATGGCCGCCGATCTGCCAGCCATGACGAGTCAACGCCTGCTGCGCCTCGGCTTCGGTATCCCAGCTGGGCCGGTCGAACCCGCCGATTTGGTACCAGGCCAGGCCGCAGTCATCGCAGCCGACCTCCACCACTTCCCGATGGATGATCACCGCTGGGCTCCCTCACCGATCGGCGGCGAGAGCTGAGCGGGAATCACGACGGCGTCCACCGGGGCCGGGTCCTGCTCCACGCCAGTAGCAGCGCGCAGCAGGTCGGGGAGGGTGGAGGCGATATGCACGGATGGAGCGAGTGGGTCCAGCCGCACCAGGTGCAGGTTCACCAGGTGTGACCAGCGCGGGTGACGGGTGATCCGGACTTCCCGGGCCCAGCACGCCGCCCGCAGGATCCCGACCTGGACGGACTCGTCCTGGCCGAGCTGCTCCACCGCTGTCCCGGCCCGCATCCAGGCCGTGACCATCGTGCCGACCGCTGTTGGGCGGACCCGCACGATGTAGGGGACGCGTCCTTCCAGCGACGACACCCCCGCCTGGCCCAGGGCGGTGCGGGCCCGGTGCCGTGACACCGAGCACCACAGGTGCGCCATCAGGAACGCCCGCCCGGCTGGCCAGCACGCGACCAAGGCCAGGTAGACGTAGATGGCCAGGACGGCCATCTTCCAGCCACCCACGTACGGGGCCAGCAGATGAACCGTGAACCAGGCCACCATGGCCAGGCCGAGTTCCATCCGCCACCGGATCGCCCACTTCACCACGGCGACCACGACCAGGACGGCGATGATCCACCAGTACAGCGGGATCATGATCCACGAGTGACGCCCGCCGAAGCTGATCGCCGGGCGGCTGCCTCCAAAACTTCGCCCTGAGCGGTTACCGTTCATAGTGACCGCCCCCCGACGTCTGCTGACGTCCCAGTGGGTGTGTTGCTGCGCGGGGCCGGCCTGTTACCCGTCAAAGTGCCGGGCCGGTTCCGCGTTCTCCCTTCCTGCTCCTTCCTGTCCATGGTGACCAGAGCGCTCACCACTCCTGGCAGCACCGCACCCACGCGAACCGGCTCAGACGCGGCCGTAGCAGGACGGCAGGTTTGGCAGACCCAGAACCGGGCACCCTCCACCGATACCCGCACTGCTGCTGCGTGGAGCCTGCACGACTCGCACGGCTGCGGCCGGATGATGGCCGCGACGTCCTCGTAGTACTGGACCCCATACAGCCCGGCGATCTTCTGCTGAGCCGTGATGATCTGCCGTGACCTGCGCCTGACCTCAGCCACGTACAAGGCCCCGGTCGTGGCGATGACCAGCACAGTCACCACGAGCATGACCAGATACGTCGTCTCGAATTCCATCCCGATCACTCCCTCACCTGTCGAAATCCGGAAAGGGATCACGGTCACGACGCCTGACGAGCTGGCGCGTTCTCCGGCTGAATGGACTCAGCACGCAACGCGATACCGTGCCGGTCGCCCTGCTCCCACGGGTAAGCGACCACACCGGCCAGCGTCACGTACGAGTCGACAGTGATCTTCGGCTGACCAGCCACCGTCACCGTCCACTGATCCGGACGCGCCCGATCTACCGCCCGCACCGTCAGATGCACAGCGAACTTCGGCTCACGCGACGCCTTATCCAGCACCGGGCTACCCGCCAGATCCGTCTTCGCCTCGACCGCATCCACCCGGAACCGCAGACCAGCCGTGTCGATCTTGAACGAGTTCATGTCTTGTCCTCTCCTCTGATGTGCCGACGTACGTCGACAGCACTTAGGACAAGGCATGGCAAGGACTTGGATCTGGTCCCGCAGCTAGTCCTCCTGTAGTCCCTTCCGGGACCCGGGACCATGTCCGATTCGCGTACCCTCATAGCGTCGAGAGATCCGGGGGTGGACCAGGTGAGAACTGCTTCGAGCTTTGCGGGAGATCGACTCCGCCAGGTACGAGAGGCTCGCGGACTAACTCAGCGAGCCTTGGCGGACCGCCTAGTACAGCTGGCTCGGACCAATCGCAAGGTTGAAGCAGGCGTCAGCCCGGACATGATCTCGAAGTGGGAACGTGATCAAAAGCGTCCGAGCAGCCTCTATCAGCAGCTCCTACCCTTGGCGCTGGACACGTCCCCAATTGATTTAGGATTGTTGACAGTTGGCGATGCGGCACCCGCCGATCACTCAGCCGACGTCCGAGACATCGAGAATCTGGAGAGCGAGCCGGTGGATCGGCGTACCTTCCTGCGCGGCAGCGCAGCGCTTAGCGCCTCCACCCTCCTACCTGAATCTCTGTGGCCAAAAACCGGTTTAAAGTATTCGGGAGCTTCTCTCGTTGCACCCATACGCCGTGCCATGTTCTCGCCAGTCGTCGAGCTCCGAGATGGAACCAGCAATACTCTCGGCCGCCGAGTCAAAGCTGCGTGGCGGCTACGGCAGGAAGGGCGCTATGAGGCTCTGGCAGACATGTTGCCTGCCCTCATACTCGATGCTCGCGCTGTTGCGCAGACCGCCCGCGCGAAGGATCAGATCTCCGCTGCTACGGTCCTAGTTCATACCTACAACGCCACATCATCAGCGTTGAAGATTCTCGGCAACACGCCATTGGCACTTTTGGCCGCTGACCGCGCTTCCGAGTCTGCCGCATCTGTAATGGAGCCGACACTCACTGCAAGTGCCGCTTATCGCCTTGCCAATGTGTTTCTTCCAGCCAACCAATTTGCAGAAGCTTCAGAAGTCGCCCGCCAGGCCGCTGAGCAGTTGGAGTCCACAATCGATCAATCGATCATCGGCCTGGCAATATGGGGCAGTCTCACACTCACCGCCGCAGCAGCAGCAGCTCAATCGAACGACCTCGCGGACGCCTGGCAGCTCCTAGGCGAAGCAACGCGAGCAAGTAAATCACTCGGACATGATCATGCGGACCTGCACACCATCTTCGGCCCAACGAGCGTAAACATGGCCGCCGTGCAAATCGCCGTTGAACTCGGCGACGGCAAGAAAGCGCTCCGTAGATCGTCAGAGGTGATCGCTGACAAGCTGCCACCGTCCTTGAAAGAACGTCGAGCCCATCACCTCATGCACGTCGCCAGGGCCCATGCCCTGTTGCACCACGACGCCAGTGCTGTCACGACACTGCTGGACGCCGAACGCTGCGCACCTGGCGACGTCAGGCGAAGCAGCATCAGTCGAGACCTCGTCTTCGACCTGCTCAAGCGTGAACGTCGTGGCGCCGCTCCTGGACTACGCGAACTGGCCGACCGGCTCGCAATCCCAGCCTGACCTACCCTGACCTGATGCTCGATACAAAGGTTCTGTACGTCATCGCTTGCGGCGGACGACCGGCAGCCGACCTTCCTGACTTCGTAAAGCGGCTACAGGACCGAGGAATTGACGTCTGCGTCATAGCCACTCCGGCAGCGCTCAAATTTATGGACACCGATGAACTGCGTGAGCTAACGGGGCACGTCGTACGCTACGACTGGAAGCAGCCTGAAGAACCGGATGCACTTCCACCAGCTGACGTCATCCTCGTAGCACCCGCGACTTTTAATACCATCAACAAATGGGCTCACGGTGTTAGCGACACGCTCGCCCTGGGTCTCTTGAATGAGGCCATTGGACTAGGCATTCCACTCGTAGCCATCCCCAATGCCAATGTCGCACTTGTGAAGCATCCTATCTTCGAAGAGAGCATCGGACGACTTCGCGCCTGGGGTATCAAAGTGCTCTTCGACCCTGCAATTTATCCGCTACCAACACCAAACCTCGGTGAGGCGAGCAGGGATTTATTCCCATGGAACGCTGCATTAACTGCAGTTACAGATATTTTCTAGCCCGAAAATACAGTCTACCCAAGAGCTCTTTAGGGAGAGTTCCGTAAATGCCTATGCCGAGATATATTCTTAGTTATCAACTGTGCGCGTGGGGCCCTCGTAGTAGGCATCAAGCCACGTCTTGGCCTGTCCAGCTGCCCTAATGATGGCATCGTACAACTCTTGAATTACCACCTTTTCATCCAACACAGACACCGTACCCGCGTTTGGGTCGATTAGGCGCAGGTGTTTGGGCGCCTCGCCGTTTATGAGAATTACCGACTCACGCGACCCGATACCGCGATCAACCACAATCTCGCCGCCATCCCTTAGGAAGGCATCAAGACGCTCGTCGAAATGCTCAAAGCCATTGCGGACTTTTCTGCTTTCTAGTACTGGGGATGCCTCCAAATCAAGAACGGTGCGTAACTGATCGGCTCGTTCAACGGCGGTCTTTCCTTGATTTGGTTTCGCCCACAACAGCTTCGAAAGCATCGCACCGGCCCCCAACAGTAGTTGAATGGCGGCGAACGCTTCCGGCACCCCACGATCACTACTAAGGGCACGATTAAGTTGGGAAGCCGCAATCGTTGCTGCTTCAGCCTGATGCAGAACTTCGCTGATGTAGATGGCCAGCACGCGCGGGTCGTCTATTGGACCAGTTGCTTTTCCACCCTTGATGGTCACGATACGTATATTACACGCTACAATTAGCGATCACACACTAGCGGCTCTTAATGTCGCCACTTACCGCTCATGCCGCTCCGTGACAACTTTCTGTACGCCTTCAAGGCGCCGGCTCCGCCGTCGCCGCCGGCCACCGCTCGGCACTCTGCGGCTTCGCCGCCCGGCGTCGCGGGACCGGCCTCTAAAACGCCGAACGCCCGGCAATCCGAAGATCACCGGGCACCAGCTCGGCCAGGCCGACGACGTCAACTCACCACCGGTCACGCCCTCTCGCGGGCATCCTTCTCAGGCCGCCACCGCCGCGTCAAGGGCGCCTACGGCGTCGCTGACGCGATGGAGCAAGCTCCACCCTTGACCCGACGCCACCGGCCCAAGCACCGGCCAGCTACGAGGACGAGCCCTCAGAGTGGCCTTCCAGTGCGGCGCCGCTTCGAGCGGCCACCCATCGGATGAGGGCCAGGGGAACCGCTACGTCTACCGCCGAGCCGTCCAACGATGTGCTCATCACGGCAGAACGGGGCAGAGTCAGCGTGGCATCTGCTGTGTCAGACCTGCTTACAAAGACCTCGACAGGCCCGGTCCAAGATCCATGCCCATCCCAGATCTCCGTGACCCCGAGCTCGTCGTCATCGTCATCGTGCTCCTTCATCGCACCTCCCAGCCCGTACAATCAGCGATCAGACCACACCGGACCGCACCGCACTCGTTGAGCTACAAACTGCGCTACAACCAGTCCCGAACACCGGGCACTTAAGCGGACATCGGCGAACGATCCGCGCAGGTCACACCGCATGCGAGCATGATCAGGGCGGGCTTCACACCGAAGAGGTCACTGGTTCGATCCCAGTATCGCCCACCAGCATCAGCCCCGCTTTCGTCAGACTCTGGCTTGCGAACTGGGCGACCTAGGCGACCTGGGGGCCGGAAGGCGTCCATGGCTTGTGCTCCGGTATGGGTCGCTGGCCCGGCTCATACCAAGCAGGCCCGAATCACGATATCGGTCCTCGGCGACATTCCTCGGCAACATCCTTGGCGCCCTCCTCTGGCCATACAACGGACGGCCACGTCGCTAAGTCCACCATCAACGCATCATCGCTTCTTGATCACCGGTGTCCGGCCCGGCCACCGTGGCTATCGACTCTTGTTGGTAAACGCGACCGTAACGTCACATTCGAAGCATCTCAGCCGGATGAAACGGTTACTCGTTATTGTTAGCTGAAAAGAATAAGTCCCCCATTCCTGGCAATTGTCGTCCGCGGTGAATGCTGGGAACAAAGATGATTGAGTGTTGGCGCGTTTCAACTTTGGCTGATGCGACGGCTGCGATACGTTCCAGCGCCAGCGCTTCTGCGTTGGTCAGAGGTCTCGTCGGCGGAACGGCTTCTGGCAATCATGTGCGAATGCTTTTCCTGAATTGTCGTTTTCGTCGCTGCCCGCCCCCGGCAAGAAACCTCGCCAAGACAGCAGATAAAACGTGCGACATGGGATCAACAGAAGCATAGCCGGGAATGGGTTGATCACCCTGATCGCCCTGATCGACCGAGCGAAGGGAAAGCCACGTCGTGTTCGGAAACAAGCTCGTCACAAACATGATCAGCCGCAGTGCGGAGAACGGAGCCGATCGCCGGGCGTTCCTGCGGGCCGCTGGAGTCGCCGGTCTTGGCCTGACCGGAACATCTCTCCTGGCCGCCAGCCAGGCCCGGGCCGCCGGTCCGGACGATCCAGGCACCTACGGGGCCGTTCCGGATGACTCCGGCGTGACCGGGGCTGCGGCCCCCAGCGACGGAGCGGTGCTGAACTTCGCGCTCAACCTGGAGTACCTGGAGGCAGAGTTCTACTCCTATGCCGCCCACGGGCACGGCCTGGCCGACAACCTCACCCATGGCCGCGACCGCCGCGGCGCCGTCACCGGCGGCAAGAAGGTGCCGTTCAGTACCAGGCGTATCCGGGAGTATGCGGAGGAGATCGCGTCGGACGAACTGTTGCATGTCAAGTTCCTGCGCGCAGCGCTTGGGTCCACCGCGGTGGCTCGGCCCACGATCGACATCAAGAACAGCTTCACGGCGGCGGCCCGGGCTGCAGGTCTGATCAACAAGCACCAGACCTTCGACCCCTATGCCAATGAGAACAACTTCTTACTGGCCGCCTTCCTCTTCGAGGACGTGGGGGTCACCGCGTACAAGGGTGCTGCTCCGCTGATCAGCAACAAGACGTATCTGGAAGCTGCGGCTGGCATTCTCGCCGTGGAGGCCTACCACGCGGCCACCATCCGGACGTCGCTGTTCGAGAAGGACCTGATCGATGCGGTCGCGAAACTCTCGAATGCCCGGGATTCTCTGGACGGAAAGTGGGACCGCGACCAGAGCATCCGCCACGACGGCAAGGCGAACATCACTCCTACCGACCGTATGGGCGTCGCCTACAGCCGCAGTTATGGGCAGGTACTGAACATCGTCTACCTGAACCCGGGCCGAACCACTCGAGGCGGATTCTTCCCGCACGGCGTCAACGGCTATCTGAACACCAGCGCGTAGGACGCAATGGCCGGATCCGCCAGCGAACTCCCTGACGGATCCGGCCCGCTCCTGCTTGACCTGATCGGTTTTTGGCCGACCCGACCCGACCTGGCCCCGGACGGAGGCGAATATTCTCGGATGACCCAGTCGCTGGACCGTTTCCTGCCCGCCGCCGGCAACGGGGCCCGCCGCCGCCTCATCCAGAAACCGATCCGGGCCACCACGGTCCTGGGACCTGCCTTCATCGCCGCTATCGCCTACGTCGATCCGGGCAACTTCGCCACGAACTTCCAGGGCGGAGCCACCACGGGATACCGGCTGGTGTGGGTTGTGGTCACGGCCAACCTGATGGCGATGCCGATCCAGTACATGTCCGCGAAGCTGGGCATCGTCACTGGGAGGAGCCTTCCCGAGCTGTGCCGGGAGACTCTGTCCAAGCCCATGTCGCTGGCCATGTGGTTGCAGGCCGAGCTGGTCGCCATGGCCACCGACCTAGCCGAATTCATCGGTGCTGCCATCGGCCTGAAGCTCCTGTTCGGGATGCCCCTGCCACTGGCCGGAGCCTGCACGGCGGTGATGGCTTTCATCATCCTTTCGCTCCAGCGTCGCGGTCATCGGCCGTTCGAGGTCGCGGTCGCGGCCCTGCTGATGTTCATCGCGGCCGGCTTCCTGTACCTGGTGTTCCAGGTGCCCCCGTCCCCATCGCAATTGGCCGGTGGCCTGATCCCGGACATGCAGGGTCAGGAAACACTGGTGCTGGTGGCCGGCATCATCGGAGCCACTGTGATGCCGCACGCCATCTATCTGCATTCGGGACTGACCAGCCGCCGTTCCCGTCCGCGGACGCAGGCCGAGACGATCACGTTGCTGCGATTCGAACGGCTCGACATCGTGCTGGCCATGACCATCGCCGGGCTGGTCAATCTGTCCATGCTGGCGTTCGCCGCCGAGGTCTTCCACGGATCGGGCGCCGGTTCGGTGACGTTGCCCGGCATTCACGCCGAACTGCGGCAACTGGTCGGGGGAGGGGCCGCGCTCGTCTTCGCCTGTGCGCTGCTGGCGTCGGGGATCAGCTCTTCCAGCGTCGGAACCGCCGCCGGTCAGGTGATCATGGATGGGTTCCTCGGTGTCAGTCTTCCGCTCTGGATCCGGCGGCTGGTGACCATGGCACCGGCTCTGCTCCTGCTCGGCTCGGGAATTGATGCCACCAAGGCACTTGTGCTGAGCCAGGTATCGCTTTCCTTCGGGATTCCTTTCGCGCTGGTCGCCCTGCTTGTGGTAACCAGCAGGCGGCAGATCATGGGAGATCACGTCAATCGCCGGCCCATGATCGCGCTGTTGAGCGGAATCACCGGTGTCCTGATCATCCTCAACGTGGTGTTGCTGGGGCAGCAAGTGATCGGGTAACAGGCTCAGCCCTGGGCTGGCGCGGAATGCGGAGGACGGTCCGCCAGGTGATCAGGAAGAATGCCTGATCGTGCTGCTCACCATCACCACCAATCATCGACCGGCGACGGATCTGGGCTACCTGTTGCACAAGAACCCGGCCCGGGTGCAGTCGTTCCAGCAGTCGGTGGGCAGCGTTCACGTGTTCTACACCGAAGCCTCGCAGCAGCGCTGCACCGCCGTGCTGCTGCTCGAAGTGGATCCGATCGGGCTGGTACGCGGCCGGGCTCAGCCGGGAGGGTTCAGCCTGGGTCAGTACGTCAACGATCGGCCCTACGCGGCGTCCAGCATGCTGGCGATGGCGCTCAAGGCCGTCTTCCGGACCGCGCTGACCGGTCGCTGCGAGCAGCGGCCCGAGTTGGCGGCCGCTGCGATCCCACTGGAGATCCAGGTCCCGGCGTTGCCCTGCCGGGGTGGCGTGCCGCTGGCGGCCCGGATGTTCGAGCCGCTGGGATGGGAGGTCAGTGCGCAGCCGGTGGCGCTGGATCCGGTCATACCCGCCTGGGGTGACTCGCGCTACCTGACGCTCCGGCTGAGCGGCACGCTGCGCCTGGCCGACGCCCTGAATCACCTCTACGTGCTGCTGCCGGTACTGGATGACGCCAAGCACTATTGGGTCAGCAATGACGAAGTGGACAAGCTGGTTCGAGCCGGAACCGGCTGGCTTGCCTCGCACCCGGACAAGGCCCTGATCAGCCGCCGATACCTGTCGCATCGGCGGGAGCTGACCCGCACGGCGCTGGCCCGGCTGGCCGAGGTGGACGACACCGAGCCCGGGCAGCTCGACAACGCGGTGGCTGGCGAGGCTGATGACCTGGATCGCCCGGACCGGCCGATGCCGCTGCATGAGCAGCGCCGGGGAGCCGTACTGGCCGCACTCCGGGCGGCTGGTGCCCACCGCGTGGGTGACTTCGGCTGCGGGGAGGGGAGTCTGGTCAAGGACCTGCTGGCCGATGGTGCGATCGAGCAGATCGTCGCGGTCGACGTGTCCGCCCGGGCGCTGCTCCTGGCCGCGCGCCGGCTCCGGCTGGATCGGATGCCGGAGTTCCAGCGAAGGCGGCTTCAGCTGTTCCAATCGGCGCTGACCTACCGCGACGACCGGCTCAAGGGCCTCGACGCCGCTGTGCTGATGGAGGTGATCGAGCACGTCGATCCGCCCCGGCTGAATGCCTTGGAGCGCAGCGTGTTCGGCTACGCCGCGCCGCCCACAGTGATCGTGACCACGCCCAACTCGGAGTACAACATCCGTTTCCAGACCCTCCCGGCCGGACATCTGCGGCACCGGGATCACCGGTTCGAGTGGGACCGGGACCAGTTCCGGGCCTGGGCATCAGGGGTGGCCGCTCAGTACGGCTACGCGGTGCGCCATCTGCCGGTGGGTGACAATGATCCGGAGGTGGGACCGCCCACCCAGCTGGCACTGTTCACCAAGGAGCAGGCGGCGTGACCAGGCAGCTCGCGGTTCCGCAGCTGTGCCTGGTGTTGCTGATCGGAGTCAGCGGATCGGGCAAGTCCACCTTTGCCCGGGCCCATTTCGCCCCGACCGAGGTGCTCTCGTCCGACTTCTGCCGGGGACTGGTGGCGGACGACGAGAACGACCAGTCGGCTACCGCGGATGCCTTCGACGTGCTGCAGTACATCACCGGGAAGCGGCTCCAGGCCGGGCGTTTGACCGTGGTCGACGCCACCAACGTGCAGCCGGAGGCGCGCAGACAGCTGGTTCAGGTGGCCAAGGAACACGACGTGCTCACGGTAGCCATCGTGCTCGACGTTCCTGAGCAGGTTGCCGCCGCCCGCAACCAGACCAGGCCTGATCGCCAGTTCGGGTCGCACGTGATCCGGCGTCAGCACGGGCAACTGTGGCGAGGGCTGAAGAACATCCATCGAGAAGGTATCCGGACCGTTCACCGGCTGCACGGCGTGGACGAGATCGGTGATGCCACGGTCGTGCGGACCCGGATGTACAACGACCTGCGCGACCAGACTGGGCCGTTCGACGTGATCGGCGACGTGCACGGTTGCCGGGCCGAACTCGAAACGCTGCTCAGCGAGCTGGGATACCGGATCAGCCGGGATGACCAGGGCCGTGCGGCCGACGCGCATCACCCGGACCGGCGAGTCATCTTCGTCGGCGACCTGGTGGACCGGGGCCCGGACACGCCCGGTGTGCTGCGGCTGGTGATGGGGATGACCGCAGCGGGCCACGCTTTCTGCGTGTCCGGTAATCACGAGGTCAAGCTGGTCCGGGCGCTGCACGGCCGCAACGTCAGGACCACGCACGGGCTGGCCGAGTCGCTCCAGCAGCTGGCTGATGAAACGGACGAGTTCCGTCTCGAGGCAATGCGTTTCATGGAGGGATTGATCTCTCACTACGTGCTCGATGGCGGCCAACTGGTGGTGTCACACGCGGGTCTGATCGAGCGATACCAGGGCCGGGCCTCTGGCCGGGTCCGCGAGTTCTGTCTCTATGGCCAGACCACCGGGGAAACCGACGAATACGGCCTGCCGGTCCGGTATCCATGGGCCAACGAGTACCGTGGCTCGGCCATGGTGCTCTACGGGCACACACCCACCCCAGCGGCCGAGTGGATCAACAACACGCTTTGCCTGGACACCGGATGCGTGTTCGGCGGCCGCCTGACCGCGCTGCGCTATCCGGAGCGGGAGATCTTGTCGGTACCGGCCGCCAAGGTCTACTACGAACCGGCCAAGCCGTTCGACTCGAATCCCACCGCCAGGCAACAAATCTCAGTGGCTGGTCGCCGCGAACCAGACGTGCTGGAGATCGGCGATGTGACCGGATCGGGCGGGGTTGAGACCCGTCACCTGAAGCGGATCACCGTCCGGCCCGAGAACGCCGCCGCCGCGCTGGAGGTCATGAGCCGGTTCGCCATCGACCCGCATTGGCTGATGTATCTGCCACCGACGATGAGCCCGGTCGCCACCTCGGCCCGGACGGGGCTGCTGGAACATCCCGACCAGGCGTTCGACCACTTCCGGACCGAGGGCGTTAGCGAGGTGGTGTGCGAGGAGAAGCACATGGGTTCGCGCTGCATCGCGCTGATCGGCCGCTCGGCCACTGATGTGGCGGCCCGCTTCGGCGTACCGGCGGGCCAGTCGGGCGCCGTCTGGACGCGGACCGGGCGGTCGTTCTTCGGTCCAGCGCTGACCGAGGTGCTGGCCGCCCGGATCAGCCAGGCCGCTGAAAAGGCTGGGCTGTTCGACGAAGTCAACTCATCGTGGCTGCTGCTGGACGCCGAGCTGCTCCCCTGGAGCGCCAAGGCCGGCCAGCTGCTCCGCGACCAGTACGCCGCGGTCGGCGCGGCCGCCCGGGCATCACTGCCGGTTGCGTTGCAGGCGCTGGAACGGGCGGCCGGCGCCGGACTCGACGTCGGTGAGCTGCTGGACCGGACCCGGGCCCGGGCGGCCAACGCCGATGCGTTCAGCGCCGCCTATCGGCGTTACTGCTGGCCGGTCGATGGCTTGGCCGGGGTGCGGATCGCCCCGTTCCAGCTGCTGGCCGCTGAGGGCTCGGT
>CALMAR010000296.1:0-4813 GCA_937859855.1 uncultured Kineosporia sp. | reverse complement strand
GTCTTTCACGACCGTTCTCATGATGGGCACCTCGCTCTGGCCGACCGGCTGGCCGGGCAGGATCCGGAGCTGATCGCCGTCACCAGGAGGGCTTTCGCCGACACCACCGATCCCGGATCTACGGCTGCCGCCACGCAGTGGTGGACGGAGATGACCGAGGCCGGCGGTGAAGGCATGGTGGTCAAGCCCGCGGCCGGGCTGGTCCGGGCCCGGTCCGGCGGGAGCCGCCCGGCCGGGCCGGTGCAGCCGGGAATCAAGGTGCGCGGCCCGGAGTACCTGCGGATCATCTACGGCCCGGACTATCTGGAGCCGGCCAACCTCGATCGGCTCCGCACACGCGGGCTCGGCCACAAGCGGTCGCTGGCGACACGTGAATATGCCTTGGGCTTGGAGGCTCTGGAGCGGCTGGCCCGGGGCGAGCCGCTTTGGCGGATCCATCAGTGCGTGTTCGCCGTGCTGGCGCTGGAATCCGAGCCAGTGGACCCGCGGCTGTGAGCGAGCCTGCTGTGATCACCAGCGCGGCCAACCCCCTGGTCAAGCGGATCCGTCAGCTGGGCGATCGCAGGTTCCGGCGCCAGCAGGGCTGTTTCGTAGTCGAAGGCATTCAGCCAGTTGGGCGTGCTACCGAATTCGGCTGGCCAGTGCAGACTTTCGTAATCGCTCCGGAGCTGCTACCGGCCCGGGCAGCTGAGCTGGTGGCCGAGCAGGAGGGGCGCGGGGTCCGGGTCGCCCGCTTCAGCTCCGAACTGTTCGGCCGGGTCTCCGGCCGCGATGGGCCGTCGGGACTGCTGGCGATCGTCGGCGCCCGGGACCAGCCGCTGGCCGGATTGGCGGTTCCGCCGGGCGGGGTGTTCGCGGTCCTCGATCGGGTGGCCAACCCGGGAAACCTGGGCACCATCATCCGGACTGTGGACGCCGCCGGGGGAGCGGGCGTGATCCTGGCCGGAGACAGTACCGATCCGTTCGGGCCGGCCGCGATCAAGGCAACCATGGGCTCGGTTTTCGCGTTGCCGGTCACGACCGCCGCCAACGGCGCCGAGTTCGCCGGCTGGGCCCGCCGGCACGGCGTCCAGGTCGTGGCCGCGACTGGCGCCGCCGGCCTGGAGCACTGGAACAGCACCTATCGCCCGCCGGTGGCCATCCTGCTGGGCAGCGAACGGCAGGGTCTGACTCCTGATCTGCTGGCTGCGGCCGAGCTGGCCGTGCGGATCCCGATGACTGGCTCCGCGGAGTCGCTGAACCTGGCCGTGGCTGCGGGCCTCATGGTGTACGAGGTGCGGCGCCACCAGATCGGCTGAATCACGAGGGTCAGGCGCGCTGGTCCTGCGATTCAGGGGCGGGCTGGACCGAGATCGCCCCAGTCGCCCAGTCGTCCTGGCTACCTGGCTACCTGGCTACCTCGCCGAACGCCGGAGGCGCTGGCCCGATGCCGTCAATGGTCGTGGCTTGCTGGCTGCCGGGCGCCGGGTACGGCCCGGATGTTGCCATGCCGGTGCAAGGTGCGCGAGATCGCCTGCTCCCGGGTCCAGCACAACAACTCCATCGCCGGATTGGCACTGATCTGGCGGAGGTCCGCGTCCACCCGCCGCTGGGCCAGATCGGCCAGCAGCGCCGGCGGCTGCTCGCCGATCAGCCGGACCCGATCGAAGCCGCCGCCCGCGGCCAGCTCGGCGAACTCGCCGTCACTGATCTCGCCCGGTGTGCAGATCCGCAACCGGACGCCGAGTCGCTGAGCCAGCATCCGGGCCACGAACAGTTCGTGCCTCGACACCCCGGCCCCAGCCCGCAGCAGCACCCCGCCGGGCAGCGCCCGCAGCCGCAGCAGGTTGAGCTCAGATTTCAGGCCGCTGACGTCCTGCCCCGCCGACCAGTGCTCCCACAACTGCACCGCCCGGTCCGCCAGACGCTGAGCGGAGCCAGCGTCCCAGCCCGCTGCGGAGGCCCGCTGCCAGGTGCCCATCGAAGCCACATAGAACGGGCCGCCCGCCTTGATGCCCGGCCCGATCGCTGACCGCTTCCAGCCGCCGAAGGGCTGCCGCTGCACGATCGCGCCGGTGATGTGCCGGTTGATGTAGAGGTTGCCGGCCTGGACCTGGTCCTGCCAGCGGGCCACCTCGTCGTCGTCCAGGGAGAACAGCCCAGCGGTCAGGCCGTAGGGGATCTGGTTCTGGATCCGGATCGCCTCGTCCAGATCGGCCGCCCGCATCACCCCGAGCACCGGCCCGAAGTACTCGGTCAGATGGAAGTCCGAGCCGGGCTGAACGCCTATCCGTACCCCAGGCGTCCAGGCCCGGTCGTGAGCTCCCCGGGCCGGCTCGACCAGCCAGGACTCGCCCTCGCCGAGTTCGGTCAGCGCGCTGTGCAACGGTGGCCGCGGCGGGCGGATCAGCGGGCCCATCATCGTGCGAGGCTCGGCGGCCGGCCCGGTCCGCACCGATCGAACCGCGTCGGCCAGGCGCTCCAGGAACCGGGTGCCGTCCAGCACCGAGGACTGAGCGATCACCAGGCTGGCGGCCGAACACTTCTGCCCGGCATGGCCGAAGGCCGAGCGCACGATGTCGCGGATGGCGTCGTCCAGGTCGGCCCCGGCCGTCACCACGATCGCGTTCTTGCCTGACGTCTCCGCGTGCAGGCGCAGGTCTGGGCGCCATTCCCGGAACTGCTGGGCGGTCGTGGAGGACCCGGTCAGCACCACCGCGTCCACATCTGGGTGGGTGACCAGGCGCCGCCCGACATCCGCGGATGCGGTCAGCACCAGCTGCAGGACGTCGTGGGGCACCCCGGCGCGCCAGCACTGCTGCGCCAAGGCCCTGGCCACCAGGACGGATTCAGGTGCGGGCTTGAGGATCACAGAACAACCGGCGGCCAGTGCCGCGAGCACTCCACCGGCCGGGATCGCATACGGGAAGTTCCAGGGCGCGGCCACCACGACCACCCGGTGCGGGTCGAACCGCACCGGCGTCTCAGCCTCCAGTTCGGTTGCGCACCGGCCGTAGTAGCGGGCGAAGTCGATCGCCTCGGACACCTCCGGGTCGGCCTCGCGCACCGTCTTACCGGTGTCGTAGGCCATCGCGGCGATCGTCTCGAAGCGCTGCGACTCCATCACGTCGGCGATCACGTCGAGCAACTTCATTCGCTGGGCCGGAGCCACCTGCCGCCAGCCGGGGGCGGCGGCCTGCGCGATCCGGACCGCCCGATCGACGTCGGCGATGCTCGCACCCTGGACCCGGTACACCGGTTTGCCGGTGGATGGATCGATGCCGTCGAACAGCTCACCCGGATCTCCGGCCGGCTCAACCCGTTCAACCGGCTCCTCCGCCGGTTGCGTTCCGGAAGAACCGATCACCGAACTGACCAGTGCAGGAAAGATGAACTTGGAAAGAGAGTTTCGTACCTTGACCCGGCTGAACGCCAGGGTCAGGTCACTGTCTGGGGCGTTCACGAACGCATTGGAGAGCGGATCGGACGGCACCGGCTGGGATCGGCGGGACACCGGGTCGCGGTCGTGCCGCGCGCTGACTGCGGCCCGGAAGCGCGCGGCCTGCTCCCGCCATGCGCCGGTGCCGAATTTCAGCCCGGGCAGGTGAGTGAGGAAGTTCTCCGGAGAGGTGTTCTCGTCGAACCGGCGGACCAGATACGCGGTGGCGGCGGAGAAGTCGGACGCATCGACCACCGGGGTGTACAGCACTACCCGGCCGATACCGGCGGTGGTCACCCGCTCGGCCACCGCCTGAGCCTCGGAGTCGGCCATCCCGTGCAGCATTTCGATATCCAGCTGGCCGGTGGTGCCGCGCTGCTGAGCCAGGTTGAGGGCCCAGGCCAGGTCGAACAGGTTGTGGCTGGCCACTCCGACCCGCATCGCCGGGCCGAGCTGCGGCTGCAGGGCCCGATCGACCAGGCGCTTGTAGTTGGCGTCCACCAGGGCCTTCGAGGGCAGCGGGGCTGAGTTCCAGCCGTGCAGTTCGGCGTCCACCCGCTCCATGGCCAGATTGGCCCCCTTGACCAGCCGGACCTTGATCGGGGCGCGGCCGTTGCGCACCCGCTCCAGCGCCCAGTCCGACAGTTCGGCGAAGGCGGTGACCGAGTCAGGCAGATAGGCCTGCAGAGCGATCCCGGCGTGGAACGACTCCAGCCCCGGCCGGTCCAGCGCCTGGGTGAAACCCCGCACCGTGGGCCACAGATCGGCGAACTCCTCCATGTCCAGGGTGATGAAGGACGGCCTTCCCGACGGATCGGCCGACTCGCTGGCGGCCAGGCACAGCCGCTGGACGGCGTCGGCGATCCGGCTCACGCTCCCGTCGAAGTCCAGCACGTCCAGATTGGCGCACACCGCGGACGCCTTCACCGACAGATAGCCGATCTCCGGGCGGCGGATCAGGTCCAGCGCCTGCCGCAACCGGGCCTCCGCCTCCCGGTCGCTCAGCACCGCCTCGCCGAGCGGATTGACGTTGAGCACGAATCCGCCGGCCGCCCGGGCGGCGATCTCCTTGGCCAGATGGGCCGGATCGGCATCCAGCACAACCGAACCGAGCTCACGGCGGACCCGGCCGCGCAACTGGTTCATCAGCACCCCGGGGGCCATCGGCCCGGCCAGGGCCGCGAGCCGCAGCAGACCGCGATCCACCGGGCCAGCGAAGCTGGGCGGCCCGTGCCGGGCGACCAGGGCAGCGAAGCGGCGGGCCGCGGCCTGCGGATCCTCCATCCGGAGCACTTCGTCGGTCAGCTCGATCATGAAATCCCGGCTGGCGGGATCCTCCACCATGGCTTGGACCTGGTCCGAGCGCCGCTGCTGGGCCCGGGTCCGCACCCGGCC
>CALMAR010000295.1 GCA_937859855.1 uncultured Kineosporia sp. | reverse complement strand
GTGCTCGCCGCGTTCCTGGAGTGGCGGCAGGTGGCGGTGCTACGGGCCTACATCCGGTACCTGCGCCAGATCGGATCCAGCTTCGGGCACAACTATCTGAGCGACTGCCTGGTCGCTCAACCCGCGATCGCGGCGATGCTGATCGAGCTGTTCGAGACCCGGTTCGATCCGGAGCTGGGATTGGACCCCGGCGCCCGGGCCGCAGCTGAAAGCGCTGTGGCGCAACGGATCCGGACGGCACTGGACGACGTCCCCAGTCTGGACCAGGACCGGGTGCTGCGCGCCCTGCTGGCGATGATCCTGGCCACCAACCGGACCAACCACTTCGTCCAGCACCAGCCGGAACTTCCTTCTGGCGACGGGCCCGGCATCGAGCCGGCTTTGGCCCTCAAGCTCGATCCGCACGCCGTTCCCGAGATGCCTTCGCCCCGGCCAGCTTTCGAGATCTTCGTGTACTCCGCCCGGATGGAGGGGGTGCATCTGCGGTTCGGACCGGTGGCTCGGGGCGGTCTGCGCTGGAGCGACCGGCGGGAAGATTTCCGCACCGAGGTGCTCGGACTGGTCAAGGCGCAGCTGACCAAGAACGCGGTGATCGTGCCGACCGGCGCCAAGGGTGGCTTCGTGGCCAAGCGGCTGCCGGATCCAGGGCAGGACCGAGAAGCATGGCTGGCTGAGGGCATTTCGTGCTACCGGAGCTTCATCGGCGGCCTGCTCGACGTCACCGACAACCTGATGACCGGCCCGGACGGCACGCGCACCGTGGTGCCGCCGGAGCGGGTCGTCCGGCACGACGGTGACGACACGTACCTGGTCGTCGCCGCCGACAAAGGCACGGCCGCGTTCTCTGATCTGGCCAACGAGGTGGCAGCCGGTTACGGCTTCTGGCTCGGGGACGCATTCGCCTCCGGTGGCTCGATGGGTTACGACCACAAGGCGATGGGGATCACCGCCAAAGGTGCCTGGGAGAGCGTGAAACGGCACTTCCGCGAACTCGGCCAGGACGTGCAGACCGAGCTCACCACGGTGGCCGGTATCGGTGACATGAGCGGTGATGTGTTCGGAAACGGGATGCTGCTGTCTCCCGCCCTGCAGCTGATCGCTGCCTTCGATCACCGGCACGTGTTCCTCGACCCGGCTCCGGATCCGGAGACCTCGTTCGCTGAGCGAGCGCGGCTTTTCGCCCTGCCGCGATCGTCCTGGGCCGACTATGACCCGGCCCTGATCAGCGAGGGCGGCGGGGTGTACCCGCGATCCGCCAAGTCGGTGCCGATCTCGGCCCCGGTGGCCCGGCGACTCGATCTCCCGGACGGCACAATGGCTTTGACCCCGGCGGAGCTGATCCAGGCAATTCTCAAGGCGCCGGTGGATCTGCTCTGGAACGGCGGAATCGGAACCTACGTCAAGGCTTCGGGCCAGAGCAACGCCGATGTCGGCGACAAGGCCAACGACTCCGTCCGGGTCAACGGACGTGACGTCCGGGCCAAGGTGATCGGCGAGGGCGGCAACCTGGGGCTGACCCAGCCGGGCCGGATCGAGGCAGCCCGCGCCGGAGTCCGGGTCAACACCGACGCCATCGACAACTCGGCCGGGGTGGACTGCTCCGACCACGAGGTGAATATCAAGATCCTGCTGGGGCAGATCGTCGCCTCCGGCGACCTGAGCATGCCCGGCCGGAACACGCTGCTGGCCGAGATGACCGATGACGTGTCCCGCCTGGTGCTGCGGGACAACTACGAGCAGAACGTGCTGCTGGGTAACGCGCGGATGCAGTCCGAGGTGATGCTGCGGGTGCACCGGCGGTTCATCCGCTCGCTGGAAGAGCGCAGCGCGCTTGACCGGGCGCTGGAGTATCTGCCGGACGACGCCACGCTCGCCGCGCTCGGGCAGGACAACCTGGGCCTGACCAGCCCGGAGTTCGCCGTTCTGGTGGCCTACTCCAAGCTGACCCTGACTCACGACATCGCCGGTACGGCCCTGCCCGAGGATCCCTGGCTGGTGCGGGTGCTGCGCCGCTATTTCCCGCCGGTGCTGGCCGAACGGTTCGGTGACCGGCTCGAAGCCCACCCGCTGCATCGGGAGATCATCACCACCTGCCTGGTCAACGACATGGTCAACCGGGGCGGGATCACCTTCGCCTTCCGGGCGATGGAGGAGACCGGTGCCCCGGCTGAGCAGGTCACCCGGGCCTACATCGTCTGCCGGGAGATCTTCGGGCTGGACTCGTACGTGGCCGCGGTCGAGGCCCTGGATGGTGTTCTGCCCACCGTCGAGCAGTCCGGGCTCTATCTGGGGTTCCGGCGGATGCTCGACCGGGCGGTGCGCTGGTTCCTCTACGCCCGCGGCGATGTGATCGACATCCAGGGCGAGATCGATCGGTTCGGCCCGGTGATCGCCGACCTGGCGCCGCGGCTGCCGGAGCTGGCGCTTGGCGAGCAACGGGAGGCCATTCGTCAGGACCTGGAACGGCTCACCGGGCTGGGCGTCCCGGACGACCTGGCCCGCCGGGCCGCCGGTCTGCTGTCCAGTTTCATGCTGCTGGACGTCGCCCAGATCGCCCAGCGGGAGGGCGCCGAGCCGGATCAGGTGGCCGAGGTCTACCTGGCTGTGGCTGACCGTTACCGGATCACCGCTCTGCTGCAGGTGATCAGCGAACTACCCCGCTCAGACGAATGGCAGTCGCTGGCCCGGGCGTCGATGCGGTACGACCTGTACGCGGCCGTGGAGGCGGTGACCGTGGCCGTGCTCGCCACCACCCAAGACCAACCCGATGACGGGTCCGGCGCCGCCCGGCACCGGATCGCCGGCTTCGAGGCCACCCACAGCGCCGCCGTGGACCGGACCACATCAACCATCGACGAGGTCCTGCGGCTGCCGGAACCCGATCTCACCGCGCTGGCCGTGGTGCTGCGCTCGTTGCGCGGGCTCACCCGGATGAGCTGATCAGCGCGCCTGCCCAGCCTCATCGTCCTCACCGGGCTGATCGTCGTCCTCGATGATCAGTTCGGCCCTCGGCGGTACGTCCTCGATGCTCGAATAGGTTCGGATCTTGCCGTCCGGGCCCATCCCGATGGGGTCGGAGTACTTGTCCGGATCGGTGACCGGCACCGACCTCCAGCCGGGCCGTTTACGGGCCTCGGCGCCCTCGGCCTCCATTCGGGCCAGGACTTCGCGATCCTCATCGCTCAGCCGGTCGTTCTCCTGTTCTCCGGTCATCGTGGCAACTCCCGCAAGAAGATCTCATAGGTTCCGGTCGCTGGATCGAACACCCGCTTCAGCACTTTGAACGGCGTCCCGCGGTCGAAGAGGACCTCCGCCTCGGTGGACACCTTCGAGAAAGCGGATACGTCCTTGCCGGTCACCGACTGGATGGTGAAGTACGTGTTGCCGGAGAACGCCTGACCAGGATCCACGGATGTGCTGGTGAAGGCGGGCTCGGTGACAACCTCGCCCGGCCGATAGACCGCAGCTTCGCCCGGATCCAGGTGAGTACCTCGATACACCAGGCCCTGGTGTGGCGGCAGCTTGGCCAGGTCGTCGGACACGGCCTGAACTCGCTGGGCCATCCGTGCATCCATCGGAGCTCCAGACCGTAGCGCCTGATTCATGCCGCGGTAGCCCATGCCGGTGTAGTCGGACAGCCCGGTCATTGGGTGCAGCCGGGCCGCCACCCGAGTCGATGCCGTGAGAACTCTTTCGGCCACCGGGACTTCGCGGGCCATCCGGCCCAGCATGCCCGCCACCCGGCCACCCGCGCCGACGCCGGGCAGTACGCCGAGCAGGTCCAGGCCCAGGGTGCCCAGCCCGATCTCGCCCCGGGCGTACTTGACCAGCCCATCGCCGGCCACCACCGCGCCGGCCACCGTGGCCGCCGCCATCAGCCCCCAGCCGACGGGCCCGCTGACGAACAGCGCCACCACGCCCACCACCAGGGCGATGCCCTGGCAGAACT
>CALMAR010000294.1 GCA_937859855.1 uncultured Kineosporia sp. | reverse complement strand
GTGCTGAGGTGGCGCTGCCTGCGGTGGTGCTGGCGCTGGCGTTCGCCCTGGCCGTGGCGGCGGTGGTGGCGTCTCTCGCGCTACGCGAGCCGCGCCCGGTGCTTCCCGGCAGCCGCCCGAGCGCTAGCCGGATCGGGCCGAAATGATGCGCAGAGCGACCAATTTCGGCTCACTACCGGCGTCTGCGCCCGCGCCCGCGGTCGAAGTGCACGACGCGTTCTGCCTGCACCCGCTGCCGGACGGTGGTTCGGTGGCCGCCCTGCGCGGTCTCAGCCTGAGCGTGGCGCCGGGAGAGCGCCTGGTGGTGCACGGCCCGAACGGGTCCGGCAAGACCACCCTGATGCGCGCTCTGGCCGGTGAGCAGCGGCTGGCCGCAGGCCGGGTCGTGGTTGCTGGGCTGGAACTGTCGGGGGCCAGCGAGGGCCAGCTGGCGGCATGGCGGGCGGCCCGGCTGGGCCAGGTCGACCAGGACCCCGGACGGCTGCTGCGCCCGGAGTTCGACGTCCTGGGCAACGTCAGCCTGCAACTGCGGGTGGCCGGAGTGCCGCGGGCCCAGGCCCGGCAACGCGGCCTGGAAGCCCTGAAACGCCTCGGCCTGGACGACCTGGCCGACCGGCGGCCGGGCACCCTGTCCGGCGGCCAGGTGCAGCGGGTGGCCGTCTGCGCGGCGCTGGCTCATGATCCGGCGGTGGTGCTCGCTGACGAGCCGACCGGGGAGCTGGACGCCGCCTCGGCCGACGCGGTGTACGAGCTGCTGGCCACCGCCGTCGCTCAGGCCGGAGCGACTCTGGTGATGGTCACCCACGATCGGCGTGCCCAGGCAGTGGCTGATCGGGTGGTCCGGATCCGGGATGGCCGAATCAGCGAAACCTGGCATCCCGAAAGGGATTTGGCCGACCCGGATCGAGGTGGCCAGCCCAGCGAGGCGCTGGTGGTGGACGATCGCGGGTGGGTCCGGTTACCGCTGGCCGTCCGGCAGCAGCTGGGTGCGCCCAGCCAGCTGCGGGTCTCCGCCGGTGGCGATGCGATCACGCTGCGCCCGGTGGCCCCGGACACGCAGATGATCGCGGCGGTTGGTCCTGAACTCGAACCGATTGCCGGGCAGGCACATTGGCGCGCATCCGAGCCGTCGAGCAGCACGGTGCCGATCGCCAGTGCCCGGGGTATCCAGGTCAGCTACCAGGGGCTGCCGGTGCTGGGATCGGTGGCCGGCGGTGGCCTGGATCTGGACGCGTACCCCGGCGAGATGATCGTGGTGGCCGGGCGGTCCGGCTCGGGCAAGAGCACGCTGTTGCGAGTGCTGCTCGGCCTGCAGCGGCCCGGAGCCGGCCAGGTGACGCTGAACGGGGTGGACATGGTCAGCTGTTCGCGAGCCGAGGCGGCCACGGTCCGGGCCGGTTGCAGCGCGGTCGTGATGCAACAGGTGTATCTGGCCGGAACCGCCGACGCGGAGGGCAATCTCGACCTGGCCCGGGCCATCCGCGGGCTGCCTGCCGATTCGGGCGGTGACCGGGCCTGGCTGACCGCGCTGGGTCTGACCGGCGAGATCATGATCGAGGGCCGGCCAGTGGCCGGGCTGTCCGGAGGTGAACGCCAGCGGCTGGCGGTGGCCCAGGCGCTGAGCGTGCAACCGGCCCTGCTGGTGCTGGACGAGCCGACGTCCCAGCTCGACGAAGCCTCCGCTGAGCAGC
Organism: uncultured Kineosporia sp.; assembly: GCA_937859855.1. Next base: position 1,965 of record CALMAR010000294.1, on the reverse strand, counting down.
TCAGTGGGGTGCTGCGATCGGCCGCCCGCAACGGCGCCGCCCTGGTGATCGCCAGTCACGACCCGGTTCTGATCGCGGCGGCCGACCGGGTGATCGAGCTGACCTGATCCGAGCCGGGCCGCTCAGACGAATTCGACGATCACCGGGGCGTGGTCGGACGGCGCCTTGCCCTTGCGCATGGCCCGGTCGATCGCCGCGGTCTTGGTCCGGGCGGCCAGCACGGCCGAGGCCAGCACGAAATCGATCCGCATGCCCTCCCGCCGCGGGAAACGCAGTTGCTGATAGTCCCAGTAGGTGAAGTCGCCGGGCGTGTACGGGCGGACGACGTCGGTGAAACCGGCGTCCAGCACCGAGCCGAACGCTGCCCGCTCCGGCGCCGACACGTGGGTCGACCCGGCGAAAGCGGCCATGTTCCAGACATCGTCGTCCTGCGGGGCCACGTTCCAGTCCCCGGTCAGGGCGATCTGAGCCGAGGGATCATCGGCCAGCCACTGCCGGCCCGCCGCGGCCAGGGCGGACAGCCAGGCCAGCTTGTACGGCATGTGCGGGTCGTCCAGGGTGCGCCCATTGGGCACATACAGGCTCCAGACCGCGATCCCGCCGCAGTTCGCGCCCAGCGCCCGCGCTTCGGCCACGGCCGGATCGCCCCACGACGGCATCCCCGGAAAGTCGTGGGCCACGTCGCTCAGCCCGACCCGGGACAGCACGGCGACTCCGTTCCACTGCGAGAACCCGTGATGGGCCCACTGATAGCCGAGCCGCTCGAACTCGGCGCCCGGGAACTGGCCCTCCCGGCACTTGGTCTCCTGCAGTGTGACGATGTCGAGATCGCTGTTCGAGAGCCACTCCAGCACCCTCGGCAGCCGGGCGCGCAACGAGTTGACGTTGTAGGTGGCCATCCGCACCGGCCCACGCTACGTCAGAACCGGTTGAACCTCCCGCGCCACCGAGCCGATGGTTGCGGTCGGGGTTCGGCGGCCCCGAGCCCGGCCTGCGGGTGCCGCGCCAGCCACCACCGGCCTCGGCGCAGGCCGCTGGCTACCCTGAGCAGCGTGGCCCCCAATGACCCGTCTTCCACCCATCCACTCGACCAGCTCCGCACGTTCATCCTGAACCTGGCGGTGGTCCAAGGAGCGGTCACCCTGTCCAGCGGGCGCCAGGCCGACTACTACATCGACCTGCGCCGGATCACCCTGCACTGGCAGTCTGCTCCGCTGGTCGGGGAGGTGATGCTCGCCCTGACCCAGGACTGGCGCTTCGATGCCGCCGGTGGCCTGACCATGGGGGCCGACCCGGTGGCCACCGCGATGCTGCACGTCGCGTCGGTGCAGGGCCGGGCGCTGGACGCGTTCGTCGTCCGCAAGGAGGGCAAGGCCCACGGCCTGCAGCGCCGGATCGAGGGACCTGACCTGACCGGCCGGCCGGTGCTGGTGGTGGAGGACACCTCAACCACCGGTGGCTCGGCGCTGACCGCCGTCGAGGCTGTTCGAGCGGCCGGGGCCGAGGTGGCCGGAGTGGCGGTGATCGTCGACCGGGACACCGGCGCCCGCCAGGCGATCGAGGCGGCCGGGCTGCCCTACCGCTGGGCGCTGAGCCTGAAGGACCTGGGACTGGCCCCCCAACTCTGAGTAGAGTCGCGGGCAGTTCACCGGCTGGTTGCTGAGAAGAGGTCATCGTGTCCGGCTTGATCATTCTGATCGTCGTCATCGCTCTGGTGGTGATCGTTGGGCTCTGGGCGGTGTCGCAGTACAACGGCCTGGTCCGGCTGCGGAACGTGGTGCAGGAGGCCTGGCGGCAGATCGACGTCGAGCTGGCCCGGCGGCACGACCTGATCCCCAACCTCGTCGAGACGGTCAAGGGCTACGCCACCCACGAGCGGGAGACCCTGGACGCCGTGGTCCGCGCCCGCGCCGCCGCCACCGCGCCGAGCGCAACGTCTGCACCCGCGCCCACTGTGGTGCGTTT
>CALMAR010000293.1 GCA_937859855.1 uncultured Kineosporia sp. | reverse complement strand
GGCGGCCAGGGTCACCTCCCAGAGGGTGACCGCCTCCGCGGAGCGGCCGACCGCCCGGTAGCCGATGGCGAGGTTGCTGCGGGAGGTCAGGGTGTCGGGGTGCTCTGGGCCCAGCACCCGCTCCCGGGCGGCCACGGTCACCTCGTCCAGGGCGACCGCCTCCGCGGAGCGGCCCACCGCCTGGTAGCCGACGGCGAGGTTGCTGCGGGAGGTCAGGGTGTCGGGGTGCTCTGGGCCCACCACCCGCTCGAGGCGGAAGGCGAGCTCTTCAGCAAGAGACACCTGCGTCGTCCCGTCTCCTGCATAATCGAGCAAGTCCAGGGTGTCGTTCGCCAGGCCGGCGGTTTGGCTGGCTAGCGCTGCGGGAGTGGCCGAGTCAAGGGCCTGAACAAGTTCACGGACGTCCCGCAGAACTTCAGCATCCTGACTGGTCAGTTGCGGTGAAGCCTCCCGGTGCGCAACCAGCGGCCTCAGTCGTACGGCAGCGTTGACACGGGCCTGAAGGATCTCGGCCGTGTACAGGCCCCGGATGACGGTTGAGGTCAGCCGGTGCAAGGTCACGGTGCCGTCGCCGGTGCGGGAGAGCAGCCCGGTCTGCGCGAGCAGGGTCACGGTGGCCTCGGCAGCGGCCTGTTCGCCTGCCACGATCCGGGTAAGGATCGGCAGGCTCGCACCGTCTGGGCTCAGAACGGCCAGCGTGGTGAGCACCGCTTCACCGCCCGGGATGTTCTGCGCAGCGCTGATGACGGCCTGCCTCAGGACAATCTCAACAGGGTCAGAGGTGTTCTCATCCGCGGCTTTGCGGCCGGGTTGGGTTGTGACGTCACCCGAGATCGTCCCGGTTGCGATGCCGCCACGGTCCGCATTAATCGAGGTTCCGATGACGATGTCTCCGACGGTGATGGATCCGCCGGTTGGACGGGGCGACAGGGTGCGGGCAATGTCTGCGAGGATCGCCAGGGCTAGCGGAAGCCCCTCGACCGCGGACGTCGCAGCGTGGGCAGCGTCGCTGGACAAGCCGCTGTCGGTCAGGAATTGCGCAGCTGTCGAGAGATTCACCCCAGCAACGTTTATGACTTGCCCGAGGTCATGGAACCGCTCGTCCTGGTCCCTCGTGGTGATCAGCACTCGGCACTGCCCGTCTGCCGCCGGCAGGTACGGCTCGACTGTGCCTAGGTTCTCGGCGTTGTCGAGGACCAGCAGTACCGGGGAGCTGACCCGACCGAGGAATGCAACGGTCTTGCGTGTGATCGCCGTCGGGTCTTCCCCGTCTGCCCCTAGCCCAAGGTTGCGGCCGAGCCCGGCGAACCCCTCACGAAGATCGGATGCGCTCTGGGCGCCAATCCAGATCGTCACGGCCTGACCTGTATCAGTGAAGCGACGCGCACACTCGCCGGCGAGTTGAGACTTTCCTGCACCACCCGGCCCGACCAGGCACACCACCGACGGCCTCTCCCCGCCGGGGTCGAGTGCCTCGGCGAGGCGAGCTAAGAGGTCCGGGCGATCGATCCAGGGCTGCGGTCTGTCCGGGACGGCACCGACCACCGATCCGAGTGCAGGCAGCACCCCGAACGACGCGGGGTCTATCTGGCCTGGATCCTCCGGCTGATCTAGCCCCTGTTTCGGGAGCTGATCAGGTGCCCGCTCGGTCGCTGGGGACAGCGCCTCGCGCGGACCACGTGGGGTGGCGAATACGGCTTCGGGAAAATGCTCCGGGACGTGGCTGAGGCAGATCGCTCGTCCGCCGCCGTCAGGTCCATGCTCGGCAACCACGCCGATGACGGCGAGCCTGGTCGTGGACCACAGCCCGGCGCCGGAGAACCCGGACGTGATCTTCTCACCGGGCACGCCGTTCAAGTCCAACCGTACGGTCCCAAAGCCCAGGACATCGCCTACGTCGCCTCGGGCGGTGTTGCCGAACGGGTCACCACCGGGGTGGCCGTAGGCCCACCATCCATCCTCGACCAGCTCGTGGGCGTCCACCCATGCCGTCGGCGCGGGGACGATACCGGCCGGGACGTCAGCAGCGAGGTCCAGCAGGGCCAGGTCCACCATCGACCCGTCCGGCGGGAACGTGACCCGTGTGACGGCGATCGTGGCGTACCGGGGCTGGTGCTGATGACAGACCACCCACCAGCCCGACCCGGACTCAGTGATGGCCGAAGTCGCGGACTCTGGCAGCGGGTCGGACATTGGTCCCCGTCCCGAGGTCGGGGCAGTCGTGTGCTCGTCGTTCTTGCCCTCGACGATGTGGCGACACGTGAGCACCTGCCGCGCGGAGATGATCACTCCAGCGCCGTTTGCGTACCGCGGGTCGGGAGTACGGTGCAGCGACACCGCCCATGGATAGCGCGGAGGCGATGGCCGACGGGCAGGCCCCTGAGGAGGCGGGGTGCTCATGGCCGGTCCGTGTCGCGCTTCCAGGTCAAGGTGATCTCGAAGTTGCCCTCGGTCGCGGCCTTGGCGATCCACCAATTCGCCTGGCCACTAACCTTGATCCCGAACTTCACCTCAACCTCGTCCGGGGCAGCCGCGCGGGCTTTCTCCACGACGACCCGGGCCGCCTCCAGCGCCGGAGCGACCGCGACACGCACTGCAGCCACGACGTCCGCAGACCCGGCCGGCCGGTACCCGGCAAGCTGATCCACCTCGAACTCCACGACCGTCCCGTCATCGAGGCTATAACGCATCACCTGATCGGCCACGAACCAACCCAACCATCCCCGACCCCTGCAAGACCACGACATCGCCCAGCTCGCCTCCGGCAAACCGCAAGCCGCAGCGCGATCTCATGGTGACCGCGCCGCTGTGCTGGCTAGGGTGAACGTGAGGCCACCGGCGGCGGGAAGATCGCAGACATAGGGGGAACACATGGATCCGCTCACCATGATGCAGGCGCTGTCTGCGGGGGCGGCGGTCGCGGCCGGCGCGGGCGCCGGCAAGGGGCTCACCGAGGTCGTAAAAACGGGCATCGTCGATGCCTACACCGCAAGCAAGCACGCGATCCGAGCCCGATTCGGCGCTGACGAAGACGCCAAAGAGACGCTTAGCCAGCTTGAGATGAAACCCGACGACCTCCAGCTGCGGCACGCTCTCGCCAGCTACCTAGACACCCATCACGTGATAGAGGACCCGGCAAGCGCCAGCGCGGTCGAGGCATTGCAGGTGCAGCTGGCGCGAGTCGAAGGCGGCATCGGCTCCATCAGCACCGGCGACATCACCGACAACACCCTGCGCGCCGACCGCGGCGGCATCGCCTCAGTCACCATTAACGGCGGGGCCACCGCCGGCTACACGCCACCACCAGGAGGCGACCCCCCTTCCTGACCGGGGACGCCACACCGCCGACCGTCCCCGGAGGAACCGGGCGAAGCATCACCGCCGACCGCGGCAGCATCTCTGCAGAACACATCCACGAACTCACCCAGCAGGTCATTCAACAACCACGTCCTTCCGGGGCCGCACTGACAGTCGCAACCAAACTGATAGTCGGTGAAATCCCCGGACAGCCGCCCGGTTTCATAGCCCGCTCCGAGCTGGCCGACCTAACCCGGTTGCTAACAACTCGCGGCCGCGTCGTCGTGTGCGCCGGCGGCCGCGGCGTCGGCAAAACCGCCCTGGCCGCCGCATACGCCCGCGCTGCAATCGACGACCCCGCCGGCCCACGAGTGGTGGCCTGGGTTTCCGGAGAGTCGCAGCTGACCCTCACCGCCGACCTGTCAGCACTCGCCCGCCGGGCGAACCTGAACGTGGACGGCGAGAACGCCGAGCAGACCGCTGCCCGAGCCAGGGACTACCTCACCGGGCTGGAAGTACCCAGTCTGCTCGTCATCGACAACGCCGAACACCCACACCAGATCCCACGCTGGTTACCCGCCAGCACGGCCTGCCAAATACTCCTAACGAGCACCGACCAAACCTTCACGGCCCTCGCCTCCCCGATCCAAGTCGGCACCTACACTCGCACCCAGTCCATCGACTACCTGGCCGAGCGCACCAGGCTGGACGACTCCACAGGCGCCAGCACAATCGCCGAAGCGGTCGGAGACCTACCACTGGCGCTAGCCCAAGCCGCAGGGGTCATCGAAGCTCAAGGCAGCACATACGCCCAGTACCTCACCAAGCTCCAAACCGCCAAACTGCCCACAGCCCTTCCGGCCGTTCCCGGATACCCACGCGGCCTAGCTGAAACAGTGCACCTCTCCGTTCAAGCCGCCAGCGCTCGACGCCCACTCACTCGCGTCATCCTGAACCTGCTGTCCGTCCTCGACTCCAACGGCATCAGCCAAACTCTGCTCTCGGACCTTGTGCGCGCACTCCCGGATGAAACGAGTGACGAACAGACGCCCACTCAGCAATCAGTCAGGCTTGCTCAGCGCTCCGGCCAGGTCACCCAAGAAGACGCCGACGACGCGATCGCAGCCCTGGCTAGCGTGTCGCTGGTCACTCGCACGGCTGACCGGTCCAGCATTCTCATACACCGGCTGATCGGCCGCGTAATCCGCGAGACCGGAGCCATCGCACAGCTCCTCGACGGCGCGGCCGCTGCCCTACGCACGACGATCCCCGCTGAAGGTGCGTTGCCACCCACGTTGGCACACATTGCCGATCTCGCCGCGCAGACCCTCAGTCTGCTCAAGCACAGCAACCACTCCAACCTCCCCACCCGCACTGTCCACGTCATTTACTCGACAGCAACCGCCGTCGGTGTTTGGCTTTATGGAGTCGGGGCTTACACCGAAATGTTGAGTATCAGCGAGGTGACCCTGGCCGCCATGGAGCGGGTGCTGGGCCCAGACCACCCCGACATCCTGAAATCCCGCAGCAACCTCGCCCTCGGCTACTGGGCGGGGGGCCGCTCCGCGGAGGCGGTCACCCTCTGGGAGGTGACCCTGGCCGCCCGGGAGCGGGTGCTGGGCCCAGAGCACCCCGACACCCTGGGCTCCCGCAACAACCTCGCCATCGGCTACCAGGCGGTCGGCCGCTCCGCGGAGGCGGTCACCCTCTGGGAGGTGACCCTGGCCGCCCGGGAGCGGGTGCTGGGCCCAGAGCACCCCGACACCCTGGGCTCCCGCAGCAACCTCGCCGTCGGCTACCGGGCGGTGGGCCGCTACGCGGAGGCGGTCACCCTGGACGAGGTGACCCTGGCCGCCCGGGAGCGGGTGCTGGGCCCAGACCACCCCGACACCCTGACCTCCCGCAACAACCTCGCCCTCGGCTACCGGGCGGTCGGCCGCTCCGCGGAGGCGGTCAGCTTGGACGAGGTGACCCTGGCCGCCATGGAGCGGGTGCTGGGCCCCGACCACCCCAACACCCTGACCTCCCGCAGCAACCTCGCCCTCGGCTACCGGGCGGTCGGCCGCTCCGCGGAGGCGGTCACCCTGGACGAGGTGACCCTGGCCGCCCGGGAGCGGGTGCTGGGCCCAGACCACCCCGACACCCTGAAATCCCGCAGCAACCTCGCCCTCGGCTACTGGGCGGTCGGCCGCCACGATGACGCGGAGCGGCTCCTTTCCCACTTAGGGCCCTGACAATGCGTTTGCTGAATCGATGAACTGGCAAACCATAGTGCCCGGCGACCTTGAGAACGGCTTGTGGTGGCCGCTTCATGGGCCGGGCTGTGCCACCAGGTCAAGCACTGACCAGGGTCCGGCCGTGGGGACTCGCGGCCGTCGCCGGGCCCGGTTAGTGGTCGACTGCGATCGCGTCGTGCAGCGTGCGGCACGGCCACGGCTGGGGTTCTGCTGCATCGCGGTGTCATCCTCGGAGTCAGCAAGCAGCGGGTCCAGTAACTGTCCAGCGACCACCCGGATTTCCCGCCGGCGGTGGGATCACCTGGCGGCGGCAAGGTGTACACCCGGCTGTCGATCAATCGTTTCGCCGCCACGGACTGGCACCGGACCCCCCGGTCCGCAACGGAAGAGCCTAAGGGCGGGGCTGAAATTGTGCGGCTACGGACGAAACCGGAGATCAGGCCGGCGCCGAGCAGGCATGGCGGGCCGCTGCCAAGACCGGCGACACCGGCACATGAAGAACTGGTGCAACCGACCTGGCTTCGCCTGGGCGTCGCTCCTTTCGATCCGAGGTCTGCGGATGACCCCAGCGAGGCTCGAACGGGCCGCTAGCGGTGGCGGAGGAGGCGCTTCGCAGGAAACCGAACGCTGTGTGCTCCTGCGCCGCGGCCCCGGGTTTGATCGCATGGTGGCGGACGGGTCGTTAAACCAGTGGGCCGGCCCGGCACGTTCTGTCCCGCGGCGGGCGCTCAGCGCGCTACTCTGCTCCCGCCTTCACAGGTCATCGTGCATGGTCTACTCCACCCGCTTCCCGGCGGACGCGTTGAACAGCACGGTGTCGACGGCTCCGCGTGCGGCGAGGAGCCGTCAACTCTTTGTCCGCGGTTCCGATGAGTGGATGCCGGTCGCCCAAGATCGTAACAAAAGGGTAACGGACTCGCTAGAAGCGCTACTGGCTCGGGCGGGTTAGGTTTGTGCCGCACAGCCTCTCGCGCCAGAATTCTTGGCAATGAGCTGAGCACCCATTTCCGCCTGTCTTCCCGGCAAACCGATTTAGGGCCTCGGTGAATTGGTTACCTGAATCCGTGCCGATCGAGCTGTCGCGTTTTCACAGTCCACGCGCCACAGTTCATCCGCGGCTTGCCCGATCTCGGTTTGGTCACGGGGGTGGGCCTCACGCCACGCCCTGCCACCAGCTCTGTACGAGCTTGCAAAAAAGGGGGTGCTGCGGGTGTACCTTGCGCGGCAACCCGAACTCCCAGGACTTGGCCGGGGACCGCACCCCCGACTAAGAACACGCCCCGGGATGAGGGGGAGCATGCCGTCGAGGGTGTTCGGCGGCCCGCCGGGAAGCAGGTGGCGGTGGCTTGGGGATCTCCCGAGTCACCGCCACCGAACGGGATGGAGTGGCGAGAACCTCATGGCAGTCGACGACGTAACCCAGCACGCGCAGCAGCAGAGACTTGCTCCTGCGAAGCGCAGAAGCAAGCCGTGGAAGCCCCTGATGGGATGGCTCCTGGTCTTCCTGGTAGCCGGCGCGCTCGCGTATGCGGCTACGTGGTCCGCCGAGGCGGCGGTGTTTATTTCGGTGTACCTAGCCGCCCTCGTGCTCATCGTTGAGGCGTTGAGGTACTTCGATGGCCGCCGTACCCGCTGATCCGTCGGAACGGTGTGACGGCACCGGGCCCCGGGACGGCTTGTGTCTGCAAGTTGCAGAATGCAAGATGCAGAAACGTGAGCTCGCGCGGTCCTGCAGCCGAAGACTCAGCGCTGTCCCGACGCACGCTGCGGCTTCGGCTGCGCCAGCTGCGCGAAACCGCAGGTCTCACACAGAAGGAGGCCGCAGATCTCCTGTACTGGTCCGCCGCCAAGATGAGCCGGATTGAGAGCGGCCAAGTCTCAGTTCGTGCTGGCGACCTCCGCGAGCTATGCCACATCTACGCGATTACTGACCAGCAGCTGGTTGAGCAGCTACTCGGCTTGGCCCATGCCTCCCGCTCTTACGGTCAGACGCCCCATTTCTTGCAACTCGACGACTCCATGAGTTCCTTCGTCCAACTTGAAGCCTCCGCAGCAGAGATCTCGGCATACGAGCCGCACACGGTGCCCGGCATGCTGCAGACCGACGAGTACGCACGTGCCCTGGTGGCTGCCCGAGGAGCAGACGAGGCCGAGCAAGAGGTAGCCGCCCAGATCGCCCACCGACGACGCGGGCACATCGTCGAAGGCGGCGCCCGTGTGTACGTCCTTCTGGATGAGACCGCGGCCCTACGAACCGTCGGTAGTGAAACCATCATGCTGACCCAACTCGACGAGCTCGCTGTTATGGCCGCATGTGCGTCTGTCCGGATCCAGGTCGTGCCAGACAACGCTCAGAACGTCCCCCTCAGCGGCCCGATTTACCACCTGACGTTTCATGGTGAGACCCCGGACGCATGCCTGACCTACGACGCCGTCCGATCGCGCCTGATCGATGAGGTCGCGAGCGTCGAGAAGCTGGCTCAGACCTTTCACAAGGCGGCAGCTGGGCACGCCTGGTCACCGGAGACCTCCTCGAGCTGGCTGAACAAGCAACGGGCACGGCGCTCGGCGGCGCAGGCCTAACACCTCATCTGGGCCGAGAACGAGCCACGCCGCGGCTGTGACGTTCCGATCCTGGTTCTTCGACAACGAGCAGCCCCCTGACGATCGCCGTCGTCGAACTCCTGGTGCTCAGCCTGGCGCTCAACCATGTAGACACCCTCCAGCCGTCGCCCGGATGGCAAAGGATGAACCAGTCCTCGTTGTAGATGTTGGGGAAGAACTCCAGCCGAGGGTCGGAGGTGTGCACGGGCGTCGGTGATGCAACGCCGACATCGCGAATCGCCGGCAGCGCTTTACGCACTAGGAATGGATTGCTTTTTCCTACCCAGTGAAGGCGAAGGAACGTGAATAAGTGCTCGCCCGCACGACGAAATCGAGCGTTTCATATTCCACCCTAAAACGGCGAGGGCGGGTATTTCGCGTACACGTTTGAAAGCGCCGGCTTGCCGGAGCGACTGCTCTTCGATTGCAGGCGCGCAGCGCCTTGCAC
>CALMAR010000292.1 GCA_937859855.1 uncultured Kineosporia sp. | reverse complement strand
TGTCCGCCGCGCGCGAACTGGCCCGGCAGCGAGCCCGTCTGGCCGGGCCCGTCTCTGCTGCCGGACCCGCGCAGTGGACTCCCCGGCTGGTGCTGGTGGTCGAGGACGGCGCGCCGGTCGAACGGGGCCAGCTCACCGAACTGGCGCAGCGGGGCGCTGGCCTGGGTATCCATCTGATCTGGTCGGCCGCCAGCACCGACCGGCTGCCCGCGGCCTGCCACAGCTATATCGAGGCTCCGGTCGGGACGCAGGGAACGGTGACCGACGTGCTCAGTGGGCAGGTGCTGCGACAGGTCAGGCTGGATAGCACCGGCGCCGCCACCGCCGATGCGCTGGCCCGGACGCTGTCCGCGGTGATCGACGCGGGTGACGCGGCTGATGGCCAGGCCGAGCTGCCCCGGTCAGCGTCGTTCCTGGAGGAGGCCGGGCGCGAGCTGCTGACCGACCCCGCGGCCATCGCCGATCGCTGGCAGCAGACCGGCAGCGGACATCCGGGACGCTGCCCCCAGACCCTGCGCGCGCTGGTCGGGGTGAGTGCCGGGGCGCCGTTCCATCTGGATCTGCGCGAGCACGGGCCGCACGCCTTGGTCGGGGGCACCACGGGGTCGGGCAAGAGCGAGTTCCTGCAGGCCTGGATCTTGGGGATGGCCATCGATCACAGCCCTGAGCGGGTCACATTCCTGCTGGTGGACTACAAGGGTGGTGCCGCGTTCGCCGACGTGGTCCGGCTGCCGCACACGGTCGGACTGGTCACCGATCTGACTCCGCGTCTGGTCAGCCGTGCCCTCACCTCGCTGAAGGCCGAACTGCGGTACCGGGAGGGCATTCTGAACGAGACGGGTGCCCCGGATCTGCTGGAGCTGGAGCGCCGTGGCTATCCGGGTACGCCTCCGGCGCTGGTGATCGTGATCGACGAATTCGCGGCCCTGGTGCAGGAGGTACCGGAGTTCGTGGACGGCGTGATCGACATCGCAGCTCGCGGGCGGTCATTGGGGCTGCATCTGATCCTGGCCACTCAGCGCCCGGCGGGAGTGATCAAGGAGAACCTGCGCGCGAACACGAACCTGCGAGTGGCGCTGCGGGTGGCGGACGCCGACGACAGCATCAATGTGCTCGGTACGGCGCAGGCCGCCCAGTTCGACCCGGCCATTCCGGGGCGGGCGATGGCCAAGACCGGACCCGGCCGGGTCACCCCGTTCCAGGCTCTGTACGCCGGCGGCCGCAGTGGCCTCAGCTCTCCACCCCCCGAGATTGCGGTCAGCACACTGGGTTTCGGGGTGCCGGAACAATGGGACCAGGTGGACCAGCCGGATCTGGGGAATCGTTCTGGTCATCACGGGCCCACCGACGTGCGCAGGCTGGTGGATGCGGTCCGCGCCACCGCGTCCCGGTCCGGGCGCCCGGGTCCTCGTCAGCCGTGGCTGCCTCACCTGCCGCCGGTGATCGACCTGGCCGGGGACGTTCTCGCTGGGCTCGATCCGGCCATCCAGGACCACGGGGATGCCGAGCTGCTGCTGGGGTTGGCCGATGACCCGGCCCGGCAACGCCGGACCCGCGCGGTCTACCGGCCCGACCTGGACGGCACCATGCTGGTGCTCGGCACCGGCGCCACGGGAAAGTCCTCCGCACTGCGGACTCTGGCGGCTTCGGCTGGTGCGGCCTGCTCCGCCAGTGGGGGCGCAAGCTGCCAGGTCTACGGCATCGACGCTGGTTCGGGTGGGCTGGCTGCGCTGGAGGGCCTGCCCCACGTGGGCAGCATCGTCAGCGGAGACGACCAGGAACGGGTCACCCGGTTGCTGGACCGGCTGCGGGCCATCGTGGACGAGCGGGTGGCCCGCTACGGCGGCGTCAGCGCGGCCACCATCACCGACTATCGGCGGCTGACCGGCAATCCGGGCGAATCACGAATCCTGCTCCTGCTGGATAACTTCGGTGCGTTCCGGGCCGAGTACGAGACCAGCCGGAGCACCCGGGCCTACGACCAGCTGCTCGCCCTGGCGCTGGACGGCCGGGCGGCCGGTGTGCACCTGGCGCTGACCGCTGACCGGCCCGGCGCCATCCCGCCCGGCCTGGCGTCGTCGATTCAGAAGCAGGTGGTGCTCAAGCTCGCGGCTGAGATCGACCTGGCCACCGCAGGCCTGACCAGGGACTCGTTCGGCGCGGATTCGCCCGCGGGCCGGGGCTATTGCGGCGGGCTCGAACTGCAGATCGCCGTTCCGGGCGGTGACCCGAACGTAGCCCGGCAGTCAGCCAGCCTGCGCGAGCTCGGCCGTCAGCTGAGCGCGGACGGCGTCCAGGCTGCGCCGGCGATCGGCCGGCTGAACCAGCGGATCGAACTGTCCGATCTGGAACCGCTGGCTGATGGCCAGCCGACTCTGGGGGTGGCTCGGGACACTCTGCGCGAGCTGGGATTCGCCACCCGGGGCACGTTCCTGATCGCCGGGCCGCCTCAAAGTGGCCGTACCAGTGCCCTTCTCACGGCGGTGGAGTCGTTGCGCCGAGCCGAGCCCGGCCGCCTGCTCGTCTACGCCGGCCTGCGAGGCTCACCCCTGCGAGGAAGCGACCGCGACTGGGCACAGTCGGCCACCTCGATCGCTGAGGTGACCCAGCTGGCCTGCACCTGGGCGGAACGGGCGGCCGCGGCCACCGGTCAGCTCGGTGCCGTGATCGAGAACGTACCCGACTTCATGGACACCCCCGCTCAGGATGCGCTGGAGCGCCTAATCAGTGCCTTTGCCACCGCCGGGCACCTGGTGATCGGCGACGGCGACTCGACCTCGTTCGGCCCCTCCTGGGGGCTGGCCCGGGCGATGAAGGCTGGCCGTCACGGGCTGCTGCTGCAGCCGGACCAGGGTGACGGCCAGAGCATGCTGCGAACCGATCTGCCCCGGCTCAGCCGAGCCGAGTTCCCGCCCGGGAGGGGGGTTTACGTCCGGGCCGGGCGGACCCGGATCGTCCAAGTGGCCCTCCCTGCCTGATCGGCTGGTGGGTGCCGGGCCGGCGCTCGATGCGTCGAGTTCTAGAATCGCCCGATGCCCGGCCGACTCGGTGACCAGTTCCCGCCGCTGCCGCAGGCGCTGCCATCACCGGTGCCCGACAACCACACCCACCTCGACCATGTCCGGGGCGAAGATCCGGGCGTGTTCCCCGCCGATCACGAGATCCAGGCTCTGATCGAGGCCGCGACCGCGGTGAATGTGCCCGGGTTCATGCAGATCGGCTGTGATCTGCCCGCCGCGCACTGGACCGTCCAGGCCGTCGATCGGTATCCGCAGCTGCTGGGTGGCGTTGCCCTGCATCCGACCGAGGCGACGAAACACGCTGCGGCACACAGCCTCGAGCAGGCGTTCAAGCAGATCGAGGAGCTGGCCGGGCATCCCCGGGTCCGGGTGGTAGGCGAGACCGGTCTGGACTACAACTGGGTCAAGGACGAGGAGGGCCGGGCCGCTCAGGCCGGCTCGTTCCGCCAGCACATCGACCTGGCCAAGCGACTGGACAAGGTGCTGCAGATTCATGACCGGGATGCCCACGACGACGTCCTGAGCATTCTGGAGGAGGAAGGCGCCCCCCGGCGGACCGTGTTCCACTGCTTCTCCGGGGACGCTGAGATGGCCCGCCACTGCGCCAGCAAGGGCTATTACCTCTCGTTCGCGGGCACCATCACCTTCAAGAACGCGCCGGGGCTGCGAGCGGCGCTGGCGGCGGTCCCGCCGTCCCAGCTGCTGGTCGAGACGGACGCCCCCTATCTGGCCCCGGTGCCCTACCGGGGCCGTTCCAATGCCGGCTACCTGGTCCCAATCACCGTCCGGGCCATGGCCGGGATACTCGGCCAGGATCTCGATCGGATGTGCGGGCAGCTGGCCCGGACCACGTATGACGTCTACGGCGAATGGTGAACACGCCGCGCCGGAGCCGGCCAAAATTCTGCTCGTGACGATCGGCACAGTCATGCTGCTGAGCTGCGGTGATGCCGCTGAAACAAGATCCACACCGGCATCGAGGCTGAGCGCTGGCTTGGGATCTGGTCTCGATTCGGTTACGTTCAGCCGCTGAAAGCCGGGATCGGAGCATTCCGGAAGCCACGCAGGCCTCGCCCGCCCGACGCACGGACGCGCAGGCGAGTCATGTCCTGCTCGTCGCCGGCAATGGTGCCAGCGGCGAGGAACGAGCAGTGACGCTCGCGTGTGCTTCCGCCGACCGTGCCCGGGACGACGAGGCTGGGAGCACAGTGCTCGCACTTCTGTCTGGTCGGCTGGCCGGCCGGTCTGGCCGGATCGCCGTTCAGGCGGCGGTTCTGACCGCCGTGATCGGGGCCGGTCTGGCGTACGCCGCGACGAACAAATCCGTCACTCTGAGCATCGACGGCAGGGCGTCCAAGGTTCACGCCTTCGCCTCCAGCGTCGGGGACCTGCTGCGGGACCAGAACGTCAGAGTCAGCTCCCGCGACCTGGTCGCACCCGCAGCCAGCACCTCGCTCGGTGACGGCGACACCGTGGTGGTGCGTTATGCCCGTCCGCTGACCATCACCATCGACGGCAGGCAGCAGACCTTCTGGACCACGGCTCTGTCCGTCGACGAGGCGCTGCGGGCGCTGGGCGTGCGCGCCGAGGGAGCGGCTATGTCCGCCTCCCGGTCGGCACCGCTGGGCCGGGCCGGGCTGACCATGTGGCTGTCCACACCCAAGCAGGTGACGCTGTCGGTCGACGGGCACAACCATCCGCTCACCACCACCGCGCCCAGCGTGGGAGCGCTTCTGCTGGCTCAGTCGGTGACGGTGAACCCGCTGGACCGGCTTTCGGCCCTGCCGAGCACCCCGCTCGCCGACGGCATGGTGATCAAGCTGACCCGGATCACCACCAAGCGGGTGACGGCCACCGAGGCGATCGCCTTCCAGACGGTGAGCACCAAGACGTCCAGCCTGTACAAGGGCCAGACCAAGGTGACCACGCCCGGTCACGCCGGTCGGCGCACCGTCGTCTACCAGCTGACCGTGGTCAACGGCCGGCGGCAGAGCAAGAAGCTGATCTCCTCGACGGTGCTGAAGAAGCCGGTCTCCCAGGTGCAGCAGGTCGGGACCAAGGCCAAGCCGGTGTCGAGTTCGGGGAGCGGGGGAGGCGGAGGCTCGGCCGGCGGCAAGGCTGCCTCGCTGAACTGGCCGGCCCTGGCCAAGTGCGAGTCGGGCGGCAACCCGAACTCGGTCAACCCGGCGGGTTACTACGGCCTGTACCAGTTCAGTGTTTCGACCTGGCATTCGGTCGGCGGGAGCGGCAAGCCCACCGACTACGGATCGAGTGAGCAGACCTACCGGGCGCAGCTGCTGTTCAACAAGGTCGGTGACTCGGCGTGGCCCAGCTGCGGTCACCATCTCTACGACTGAGTCGGTAGCTCGCGCTCACCTGCGCCGTCCCTCATCCGCCTTGATCGCCAGTTAGGCCCGGCTGATTGCTAGTTTCAGCCGCGGATCTGCGGGCTGAAACGGCGATCATGGGAAAGGGCTGGTGGTGGTGGCTCTGCTCGGGGCGGCTGAGGTGCGGCAGCTGGCCCAGGCATTGAGGGTCCGGCCGGCCAAGATGCTGGGCCAGAACTTCGTCATCGATCCGAACACGGTGGCGCGGATCGCCCGTCTGTCCGGAGTGGGGCCGGGTGACACCGTGGCCGAGATCGGGCCCGGGCTGGGCTCACTGACCCTGGCCCTGCTGGCGACCGGAGCCAGCGTGGTGGCCCTGGAGATCGATCCGGTGCTGGCGGCGGCGCTGCCCGGTACTGTGACTGCCTTCGCTCCGCACGACGCCGCCCGGCTAACGGTGATCGAGGCCGATGCGCTGACGGTGGGCGCTGGAACGTTCCCAGCTGTCCCGGGCGAGCCGGACGCGTTGGTCGCCAACCTGCCCTACAACGTCGCGGTGCCAGTGCTTCTGACTGCGCTGCAACGCCTCACGTCGCTACGCCGGGCGCTGGTGATGGTGCAGGCCGAGGTTGCCGATCGGCTCGCGGCCCGCCCGGGCGAGCCGGCCTACGGCGTCCCGTCGGTGAAGGCGGCCTGGTATGCGCAGGTACGTGGCGCTGGCCGGGTCCCGCGACAGGTGTTCTGGCCGGTGCCCCGGGTCGAATCTGGGCTGGTGTCCGTGCTGCGCCGTCCGCCCCCGGACACCAGAGCCAGCCGGGAACAGGTCTTCTCGTGCATCGATGCGGCATTCGCGCAGCGGCGCAAGACGTTACGGGCCGCACTGACCGGCTGGGCCGGGTCGGGCGCACTGGCGCAAGCCGTGCTGGACGCCGCCGGTATCGATCCCCGGTTGCGCGGAGAACGACTCTCGGTCACCGATTTCGCGGCCATCGCCAGCGCCCGGCTGGACCTGGCGCGGCCGCCGGGTCAGCCGGGCTAGCCGGGCTAGCCGGGCTAGCCGGGTCAGCCGGGCTAGCCGGGCTAGCCGGGTCAGTCGGGTCAGTCGACGCCGATGTCCTCGTTCCACACGTCAGGGTTTCGCCGGACGTACTTCTGAAGTATCTCGATGCACTCGTCCTCGTCCAGCACGATCACCCGGATGCCCAGCCCGGCCAGCCAGTCGTGCCCGCCGTGAAAGGTACGCGCTTCGCCGACGACCAGATTCGGGATCCGGAACTGCCGGACCAGGCCGCTGCAGTACCAGCACGGCGACAGCGTGGTCACCATCGTGGTGCCACGGTAGCTCTGCTGGCGCCCGGCCCGGCGGAAGGCATCGGTTTCCGCGTGCACGGACGGATCGTCGTCCTGGATCCGCCGGTTGTGCCCACGCCCCAGCACCGTGCCATCCGGTCCGAACAGAGCCGCGCCGATCGGGATTCCACCTTCGTCCAGGCCCAGCCGGGCCTCCGTCAGCGCCACCGCCAGCATGTCGTTGGGGGACGGGCGCGACGAGACAGACGTCATCATGGCTCCAGCTTGCCTCAGGCGACCCAGGCTTGCCGCGAGTAGAGCATGGAT
>CALMAR010000291.1 GCA_937859855.1 uncultured Kineosporia sp. | reverse complement strand
AATGCTGGCCGAGCTGCCGGCGGCCCAGGTCCGGGCCCTGTTCGCCGACCGCCCGGCGTTCGTACGGCGGCACGGCGCTGGCCCGCAGACGCTGTCCCAGTTGCGGGCACTGCTGCGGCCGGTCAGGGCGACCGGCACCGCGATCGAGGACGGCGAGGTCACGCCCGGCTTCGCCTCGGTGGCCGCCGCCGTCCATGATCACACCGGCCACCCCGCGGCAGCGGTGGCGATCACCTTCGAGGCCGAACGGGTCACCGGCGCCAGCCGCGACCTTCTGGCTGCCGCGGCACACCGCACCGCCGAACAGCTGGCAGTCCGCCTCGGCGGCCGCAGACCCAGCACCGGCTCCGCTCACGCTCCCTGAAACCACCGCGCAAGACCCTTGAACCCGGCTCAGACGGTGGCTCTCAGAAGCAGGACCCTCAACCGGGAAATGCAGAACGGCCTGTTCCTGCCTGGGATATCCAGCAGGAACAGGCCGTGCTCGCCTTATCGACCGGATCAACCCAGCTGATCAGCCCAGGCTGTTGCTGCTCAGGAAGTCCTTGGCCACGGTCTGAGGGTCCATCTTGTCGAGCACCACCTTCTTCATCATCTGGCTCAACGTATCGGTGGTGAGCTTGGCCGACACTGCGTTCAGCGCATCAGTCACCGTCTGACTGGCCTTGGACTTGGTGATCACCGGAATCACGTTCGCCGACAGGAACAGGCTCTTCGGGTCCTGCAGGGTCACCCAGCCGTTCTTGGCGATGTTCGGGTCGGTGGTGAAGATGTTGGCCGCGTCCACCTGGCCCTTGGTCAGAGCGTTCACGCTCAGCGGGCCTCCGGCGTCCAGCGACTTGAAGGTGCCGAACGTGACGCCGTAGATCTTCTTCAGCCCCGGGACGCCGGTGGCCCGGGTCTTCCACTCCGGAGGGCCACCCAGCTTCAGCTTCTTCGCCACCGGCGCGAGGTCGGCGATCGACGTCAGGTGGTACTTGGTCGCGGTCGCCTGGGTGACGACCACCGCGTCCTTGTCCTCAGCGGTCGACTGGTCGGTCACGGTCAGAGTGGCCGGCAGCTTGGCCTTGAGTGCGGCAAGCACCTCTTCCGGACTGGACTGGGTGGCCTTCGGGTCGTAGAAGCCGAGCAGGTACCCGTTGTACTCGGGAACCATGTCGATCGAGCCGTCCTCCAGCGCCTTGAGGTACACCTCGCGGGCGCCGATGTTCAGCTTGGTGCTGACCTTGACGCCCTTGGCGCCGAGCGCCCCCGCGTAGATGTCGGCGAGCAATGCGTTCTCGGGGAAGTTGGCCGAACCGACGACGATCGTGTCGGAAGCCGCCTTGGTCTGGCTGGGCGCTGCCAGCGGATCGCTGCCGCCGCCGCACGCCGCTACGGCCAGCGCGGAGGTGGCGATTGCCGCTGCGGCCATCACCAGTCTGGTGCGCTTCATCATCGGTTCTCTCCTGTTGTCCGCCCGGCCGCCGGACAGCGGCCGGTTACGTCGATGCACATCCTCACCCATGGGTGTGACAGTTCCGTTCGCCCGGAGGTCTCGCATCGGCAACGTTTCAACCCCGTAATCCAGGCCCGCCGCGACCAGCAGGGCGGGCGGCGGCCAGCAAGCAGCATTACCCGGTACCGGCCGGGGCGTGCTCGGGCAGGTCCACCGTCAGCACCGGGTCGATCTGTGGCTTGCTCCGGTAGCGTCCGGTCAGGCCGGGCGACACCACCAGTCGCTGCGCCGCCGCCATGATCAGGTCGAGGACGACGGCGAGCACCGCTACCAGCACCGCACCCGCGGCCATCTGCGAATAGTCGCGCTGCGACTGACCGTCCAGGATGAACCGGCCCAGGCCGCCGAGCGAGACCGACGCCGCGATGGTCGCGGTGGCCACGATCTGCAGGGTGGCGTTGCGGATCCCGGACAGGATCAACGGCAGCGCGTTGGGCACCTCCACCCGCCAGAGCACCTGCGAGCCGGTCATCCCCATCCCGCGGGCGGCGTCGCGGGCAGCGGGATCCACGCTCTGCACCCCGGCATAGGTGTTGGACAGCACGGCCGGGATACCGAGCACCACCAGCACCGCGATCGAGGGCACCAGGTAGGAGACGCCGGCCGGGAGATAGCCGGAGAATGCGATCACTACGAAGATCAGCAGGCCCAGGGTGGGGATGGCGCGCAGCGCGTTCGCGGTCCCAGCGATCGCCACCGCCCCCCGGCCGGTGTGACCGATGTACAGCCCCAGCGGAAGGCCGATCAGCACCACCAGCAACAGCGCCCCGAACGAGTAGCCCAGGTGCTGCAGCAGCCGGTGCGGGATCCCGTCGTCCCCCGACCAGTGTTCGC
The DNA here is from genome assembly GCA_937859855.1 of uncultured Kineosporia sp. The sequence goes on along the minus strand of CALMAR010000291.1, from coordinate 5,326 downwards.
TGGTGCTCAGGTAGTCGATCATGCCGCTCACGGCTCGGCCCTCGCCGCGAGCCACGGACTCCGCCTGATGGTTCGCTCGCTGCGCTCGCTCATCGCTTGGCCACCGCTCGCTGCCAGGGGGTCAGCCAGCGCAGCCCGAGCAGGATCAGGCCGTCCAGCACCAGGGCCAGCAGCACACAGAGGATGATCCCGAGCAGGACCACGCTGTTCACGTAGCGGGTGAAGCCGTCGGTGAACAGCGAACCTAGCTGGGCCACCCCGATCAGCGCGGCCACCGAGACCAGGCTGACATTGGACACGGTGGCTACCCGGACCCCGGCCGCGATCACCGGGACCGCGATCGGCAACTCGACCCGCAGGAACCGGCCGATCCCCTTGAACCCCATCGCGGTCGCCGCCTGCCGGACCTCGTTCGGCACCGCACCCAGCGCATCGGCCACCACCCGGGTCAGCAACGCGATCGAGTACACGGTCAGCGCCACCACCACGTTGACCGGAGACAGGATCTGGGTGTGCAGGATTGAAGGCATGATCACGAACAGGGCGATCGACGGGATGGTGTAGAGCAGCCCGGCCAGGTTGGTGATCCCGGGATAGGTCCAGCGATAGTGGGCGGCGACCCAGCCGATCGGCAGCGCGATCAGCAGGCCGATCACCACCGGCAGCACGGAGAGCCAGACGTGGGCGATGAAGTCGGTGGCGATGTCGGCGTGGTGATCCTTGATGTACTGGATCATGATGCCGTCCCGGGGGTGACCGGTTGCGGGTCCGTCTCGCTCTGCCGCCGGGCGGCCAGCTGGGCATCGATCCGCTTGATCACTTCGTCGGCCCGGACGGTGCCGGCCAGCGCGTTCTGGTCGTCCACCAGGACACCGCGGCCGGACGGCGATGAGAGCGCGGCATCCAGCACCGCCCGGAGCGAGCCACTGACGGACGCCGTGGTGCCACCCCGCTGCAGCAGATCCGGCCCGACGCGGCGGCTGTCGGAGACCGCAGCGGCGTTCACCCAGCCGATCGGGCTGCGCTGATCGTCCACCGCCAGCACCCAGCCATCGGTGGCGGCGGCCCGGATGGTGGCGGCGTCGTCCCCGATCCTGACCGTCTTCTCCTCCTGGAGAATCAGGTCGGTCGCGTTCTGGAAACCGAGCGCCCGGTATCCCCGGTCGCGGCCGACGAACCCAGCCACGAAGTCGTCGAGCGGATCCGTCAGCAGCGTCTCCGGAGCCGCGATCTGGGCCAGCTTGCCGCCGACCTGCAGCACCGCGACCTGGTCGCCGAGCTTGACCGCCTCATCGATGTCGTGGGTGACGAAGATGATGGTCTTGCCCAGCTCCGACTGCAGCCGGAGGAACTCGTCCTGCAGTTCGGCCCGAACCACCGGGTCGACCGCGCTGAACGGCTCGTCCATCAGCATCACCGGCGGATCCCCGGCCAGCGCCCGGGCCACCCCGACCCGCTGCTGCTGGCCACCGGACAGCTGGGCCGGATAGCGCCGCGCGAACGAGGTGGAGAGCCCGACCCGCTCCATCAGTTCCAGTGCCCGGGTCCGGGCCTTGGCCTTGTCCCAGCCGAGCAGGTACGGCACGGTCGCGATGTTGTCCACGATCGTGCGGTGCGGGAACAGGCCGGCGTGCTGGATCACGTATCCGATCCCGCGACGCAGGGTGGCCTCGTCCACGGCGGCGGTGTCCTGGTCATCCAGCCAGATGGTGCCGGAGGTCAGCGGGATCATCCGGTTGATCATTCGCAGGGACGTCGTCTTGCCACAGCCGGACGGGCCCACGAACACGGTGATCTGGCCCGACGGCGCGGTCAGGCTGAGCCCGTCGACGGCCATGGTGCCATCGGGGTAGCGCTTGGTCACTGAATCGAATCGAATCACCGGTTCATCACCCTCATCTGCGAGATCGGGTCCGGGGCGTGCGTCTGCTGTTGAGCATGGCGGGCACTCTGCGTCTGCGCCTGCGCGTAGGCCGAGCCGAGTGCGGCCGACACCCGGCTGGCTTCGTCCACCAGCAGCCGGCCATACGCCGCGGCCGTGTGATCGTCGATCCGGTAGGCGGGGCCGACCACACTCAGGGCGGCGATCACCCCGCCCGGATGCCGGACCGGAGCCGCGATCGCGGTCACGTCCGGTTCGATCGCCGATCGCTTGGTCACGAACCCATGGGACGGCACTTGGCCGGTCAGGGCGGCTCCGGCGGCACTACCCTCCAGCGGTCCGGTGCGGCCCACCCAGTTGGTGTGCCGGATCGAGTGGGTGCCCTCCAGCCCGGCGACGTACAGCGCGCTCGAGCCGGGGCCAGGCAGGCACAGGTAGGTGGACTCACCGGTGGCCTCGACCAGCCGGGCCATCGCCGGGCGGCAGGCCTCAACCACGGGCTGCTGGGCCAGCGCGCGGGCTCCCAGCTGCACCAGCCGCGACCCGGCCCGGTAGATCCCCTCGTCGTCCCTGGCCACGAAGCCGGCCGATTCAAGGGTCCGGAGCAGCCGGAGCGCGGTGCTGGCGGGCAGGTCGGTGGTCCGGGCGCATTCGGTCAGCGATGGCGACGCGCCATCACACACGCTGGCCAGCAGGGCGAGCGCGCGTTCCACCGTCCGGGTGGGAGTGGCGCCGTTCATCGGGCACCCGTTCCCGTCATCGGCCTGGTCCTCCGCTGGGCTGATCATGATCTGCGGCTCAGGCCAGCCTGCCTGTTCGCCGGACAGAACGCATCCCTATGTTGCAGGTTTCACGGATCAGAAACACTTTGCCATTGAGTGATACACGGCTCCTGAGCCGGGAAGGGGTGACCCGTGCAGCAGCCCAGTGTTGCCGTCCTGATCGACGGCCGCAGCTTGACCTGTTGCGACGTCGCCGAGGTGGCCGTCGCACCCATTCAGGCCAAGGTGAGTGATCCGGCCTGGCGCGCGGTCGAGGCATCCCATCGGGCAGCCGTGACAGCGGTGACGAGCCGGCCGATCTACGGCCGGACCACGGGGGTCGGAGCCAACCGGGCTGTGCCGGTCGAGCCGTGGCCGGATCACGCGCTCGGCCTGTTGCGCAGCCACGCCACCAGTGCGGGTCAGTTGCGCGAGGCCAGCCGGGTCCGGGCCATGCTGCTGATCCGGCTGAATCAGCTCGCTTCGGGTGGTTCTGGACTCTCCGTGGAGGCCGCCCGGGCCCTGGAGGCGATGATCAACGCCGATGCCCTGCCCCCGATCCGCGAGTTCGCCGGGATCGGCACCGGCGACCTGTCCGCGCTGGCCACCACCGCGCTCGGCCTGCTGGGCGAGATCCCGCTGACCGCTGCGTGGCGGCCCGAACCACCGGTGGCGTTCGGCATCCATGACGCCCTGCCGTTCCTCAGCTCCAACGCCGCCACCCTCGGCGACGTCGCTCTGGCCGCGCACCAGTTGCAGAATCTGGCCCGGTCGGCGCTGACCATCGCCGCGCTGTCAATGGTGGCGGTCCGCGGAAATCTGGAGGCGTTCGCGCCAGCGGTGGCCCGGGCCACACCCGGCGCGGGCAGTGACGAAGTCTGCCGGACGGTCCGCGGCCTGACCGCTTCGGCTCCGCCGGTGGCCGCCCGGATCCAGGACCCGTTCGCGATCCGCTGCCTGCCGCAGGTGAACGGCTCGATGCTGGACGCGCTGCAGCACCTGGAGGCCACCGGCGACGAACTGCTGAACGTCGCCGCCGAGAATCCGATCATCCTGCCCGGCGGCCAGCCCGGTGAGGAGCTGGTGATCCATCACGGCGGATTCCACCTCACCGGCCTGGCCCTGGCCTGCGACAGCGCGGCGATCGCGGTAGCTCAGTCCGGGCCGCTGCTGCTGAGCCGGCTGGCGATGCTGATCGATCCAGCGTTCACCGGTTTGCCGCCCTTCCTGGGCGAGGGCCGTCCCGGGGCATCCGGGATGATGTTGCTGGAGTATGTGGCCAGCTCGGCCTTGGCCGTTCTACGCTCAGCGGCTGTGCCTGCGTCGCTGGGCACGGTGACGATCTCCCGTGGCGCCGAAGAGGACGCCAGCTTCGCTTCGCACGCCGCGGTTCAGCTGTTCGAGGTGGCCCGGGCCTACCCGATCGCGCTGGCCGCCGAACTGGTGGCGGCGGTTCGCGCGGTGCGGATGACTGGAATGCCGATCCCCGACCAGGGCTGGGGAGCGGCGATGCGGCTGTGCGCCGATCTGCCGGCCGATCTGGGCGACCGGGACCTGACCAGCGACGTCGCCCGGGCTCAGGAGCTGCTGCCGGCCCTGGCTGACGTGGCCGTGGAAGCCGGTCGCGCCGGGCAGGCGGGCAAGATGCTGACCGCGTGACTCCGCCGTTAACACGCAGGCCTTACATTTCTCCGACGGAGGTTCCATCTGACGGCAACACCTAACCACTGGGTGGAAGCGAATGACAGAGGAGGCGATCAGCGTGGACGGCGAGACCGGCAGCTCGTCCGGCGTCCTGGACCTGCTGGTCATCGGTGGCGGCGTGATGGGCCTGTTCACGGCCTATCAGGCCTCCGTTCATCACGACCGGGTGGCCGTGCTGGAACGCGGGCAGATCGGCGACCCGGCCACCGCTTCCTTCGGCTGGACCCGCTCGTTCCGGCGGGACTACCTGGACCCGGTCTACGCCCGGCTGGCCGATGAGGCCATCGGGCTGTGGACCCAGTTCGAGGCCGACACCGGCAGCCAGGTGCTGGTCCGCTGCGGGTGCATGAACATCGCCGCCTCGGCGGTGACGCCCGATCTGAGCGGCACCTACGCCCAGCTCAGCACCGATGTGATGCGGCGGCTCGGACTACCGGTCGAGCGCCGCAACGGCGGCGAGCTGGCGGACAGGTACCCCTATCTGCAGGCCGATCTGGGTGACCTGGACCTGGCTGGAGGACTGGTCAACGTGCCCGCGGTGACCCGGGCGCTGAGCGAAGCCCTGGGCGCCGCCGGAGCGCAGGTGCACGAGCACAGTCCCCCGGCCGAGATCCAGCCGGACGGCGACCTGATCAGGGTCAGCACCGCCGACGGCACGCTGCTGCTCACCCGGTCACTGGTGATCACAGCCGGGCATGGCACCAATGACGTGCTCCGGCTGCTGCCGGGATGTGCGCTGCAGGTGCCCATCACCAAGGACCGGCCCAGCGACGCAAAGTACTTCGTCCCGCCCGCTCGCCGGCGCCACCTGTTCACCTCCGATGTGATGCCCGTGATCGCCTATCTCGACACCGGCATCTACCTGCACCCGATCGTCGAGGGCCTGGTGGACGCCGTGAAGATCGGCTACTACAACCCGCCCGATCTGCCCGCCCATCAGCGCGGGAGCAGCACGATCGACAGCATCGCCGCCTTCGTC
>CALMAR010000290.1:4591-15523 GCA_937859855.1 uncultured Kineosporia sp. | reverse complement strand
GGACTGGGCGGCAGAACGTGCGTAGCTGCGCAGACGACCCTACGGCAGGTGACAGGCACTGCGTAACCTGCGCCAGGCCGGCAAGCAGAAGCTTTTTGGGCCGGCCCACCATGGATCGATCGGGGCCTAACTGTGGGTGGATGGATTCCTTCTGCTGAGACAAATTCAGGGTTTGTCATAGGGGCTGTTGACGCTGTGGAAATCCGGCGTTGTGCCTGGTCATACCCGGCGAGCGGGTGTCAGCGAGCTGGTGATCAATACGGTCTGGCTGGTGAGGATCGGTGGACGGCGGCGCACCGGCGGCGCAGATGTCATTCAGCTGTCCAGGATTGCGCACCTGAGTCCACAACCGATCCCCGGTGATCGGGCGCTTGTCCACGCCGTTATCCCCGGCCTTCGGATACTCATTCGACTCTCCCGACCATCGCTGAGATGTGCCAAGCGCCCGAGATGAGTCGCTGCTGCCGTACTCGCGAGGAGAGTGCCAGAAAAGGGGCGTCCACAGGCTTTTCCCCAGCTGTGTACTAAGCGTATCCGTTGGATACGTTGCGACATTCACCCAGTGAATGACCGCTGCGAACGACTCCAGCTAGCCGCGCGAGGTCTGCTTGATCCGGTTCGTCAGCTCGGTGACCTGGTTATAGGTGGAACGTCGTTCAGCCATCAAGGTCCGGATCTTGCGTTCAGCGTGGATCACTGTGGTGTGATCGCGGCCGCCGAACAGCTGGCCGATTTTCGGCAGGGACAACTGGGTCAGCTCACGGCACAGATACATGGCGATCTGCCGGGCGTTCACCAGGGTCCGGGATCGGGAGGCACCGCACAGATCTTCCATGCTCAGACTGAAGTAGGCCGCGGTCTGAGCCATGATCGTCGCCGACGTGATCTCGGGGGTGTTGTCGGCCGGGATCAGGTCCTTCAGCACGATCTCGGCCAGGGATAGATCCACCTGCTGGCGGTTCAGGCTGGCGAACGCGGTCACCCGGATCAGCGCGCCCTCGAGTTCACGGATATTGGTGGAGATCCGGCTGGCGATGTACTCCATCACGTCGTCGCGGACCTCGAGCCGCTCGCCGATCGCCTTCTTCCGAAGGATCGCGATCCGGGTCTCCAGGTCGGGCGGCTGAACGTCGGTGATCAGTCCCCACTCGAACCGGGACCGCATTCTCTCCTCGAACCCGGCCAGTTGCTTGGGCGCGAGGTCGGAGGTGATCACCACCTGCTTGTTGGCGTTGTGCAGGGTGTTGAAGGTGTGGAAGAACTCCTCCTGAGTCTGCACCTTGCCCTGCAGGAACTGGATGTCGTCGATGAGCAGCACGTCGACGTCGCGATAACGGCGCTGGAAGGCGCTGGCCTTGTCGTCACGAATGCTGTTGATGAAGTCGTTGGTGAACTCCTCCGAGTTCACATAGCGAACCTTGACCCCCGGATACAGGTTCTGCGCGTAGTGCCCGATCGCGTGCAGCAGATGGGTCTTGCCCAGTCCGGATTCGCCGTAGACGAACAGGGGGTTGTACGCCTTGGCCGGCGCTTCGGCGACCGCGACCGCGGCCGCGTGGGCGAACCGGTTGCTGGCGCCGATCACGAAAGTCTCGAAGGTGTACTTGGGGTTCAGCCGGGCCGGCTCGGAATTGGTCCGCGACGGTGCCCGGTTCAGCACCACATTGTCGGCGCCGGAGTTGGCCCGGCTCGGCCCGGACTCCGGCCAGGACGTGTCCTGCCCATGCTCGTCGGCTCCGATGGCCGCCCGATCACGGGCCCGTTCCAGGCCACTTCCGTAGCCGGTGGCCGGGACACCCGGGCCGGTGGCGTATGACGCCGTCCCGCGTGCGGGGATCTCGGTCCCGGCCAGGCCGGAGGAAGCTCGATCGGCACTACGAATATCGATCACGTCGGTGGCTTCGGCCTGCAGCGGCACGCCGCCTGGCTCCTCATCCGTGCCGTCGGCCGCACTGTCCACCGTTGAGTCCACGGTGACGGCGAGCCGGACCGGCGATCCGAGTTCCGCGGCGAGCAGATCGGTGATCGTGTCGCGCACCCGCTGCTCCAGGATCTCCTTGGTCAGCTCGTTCGGAGCAGCCAGCAGCGCAGTGCCATCCAGCAGGCCGACTGGGCGGGCCAGCCGGATGAACGCCTTCTGCTGCGGGGTGACTCCGGCCGCATCCAGCTTTTCGACAGCACGGCGCCAGACCGCAGAGAAGTTCTCATCAGGCGTGGACAACGCCGCTCACACTCCCTTGGTTCTGCTCCGCGGCTGATGCGGTTACTGGCTGAGGAGCCGTATGGCCACTGGGTCGCCGAAGAGAGCCCGCCTCCGTCCACATGCTTGTCCACAAGCTGTGTACGAGGATGTAGCACGTCTGTGACCAAGGGTCGCCGCCGACATCGGTGGCGACCCCGACTCTGCCCGTCCAGTACGGCCCCCCGGTGGTCTCTGCCGATCGGGTCAGCCCGACAGCGCATGATCCGGTCCGCGGATCCCCCCGGCGTGTCGTTGCAACGGGAGACTCGCAGGAGAGGACCATAGCCGGTTACGCCGGTCCGTGGGTCGTGTCTGATGTGGTCAACGTGAACGGGCGGTTGCCGAGGCGGGAGATCTTCGCCCGGTTCGTACCGGTCGATCATGACTGGCCCGGGCGGCAGAATCCGGTGTTTGTAGGAGACGTACAGTTCCCTCGCTCGGTCGTGAAAGTGCACTACCCGTCTGACCAGATCCCCGTGACCGCGCAGCTGCGGAATGAGGCGCGCTGGTTTGACCCCAGGCTGGCCGCCCCCGTACCGTGAGGGGGCTTGACGGCGACCTCTCTTCGCATGCCCGCGACCACCTTTCGGACGGCGCTGGCGTCCGTTGGAGGTCGGCGCCGAGTCACCGTGAGGCTTGGCGAATCCCGTCGTCCTCCTGCCCGCGGTCTGCCAGACATGGGAGTTCACGTGAGTAAGCGCACCTTCCAGCCGAACAACCGGCGCCGGTCCAAGACGCATGGCTTCCGGCTGCGGATGCGTACCCGGGCCGGGCGCGCCATTCTCTCCGCGCGCCGGCGCAAGGGCCGCGAAGAACTTTCGGCCTGAACCCGCGTTCTGTTTTCGGCAGCGGCCAAGCGAGTGCTCTCGGCACAGAACCGGATGCGCAGCAGCGGTGACTTTACCGCGGTCCTGCGCCGGGGCCGTCGTGCCGGTCGCCGGTCGATCACGCTGCACTACCTCGGGCCCGGTGGGGCTGGGCGGCCCGGTCAGCCCCCGGGACAGCACTCCGCTGGTCTGCCTGTTGGTGCCGAAAGCCGTTCTCCTGCTGTGGGTTTCGTGGTGCCCAAGACGGTGGGCCCGGCGGTGATGCGGAACCGGGTGCAGCGCCGGCTGCGTCATCTGATGCGCGAACGGCTGGCTGGCCTGCCGGACGGCTGCGCGCTGGTGATCCGGGTACACCCCGTGGCGGCCCGGACGCTGGATCTCGCAGCTGACCTGGACGATGCGCTGGCCGCCGTCCGGCCTTCCGGAGCGGCGCCGTGAGCCCGGTCCTGATCCCTGGCCCGGTGACCGCGCGGGGGATTGTTCGCGGTCTGGCCCAGGTGGTGCGGCTGGTCAGCCGGATTCCCCGGATGGTGCTTGTTGCCGTGCTGAGGGTCTATCAGCTCGTACTGTCACCGATGCTCGGTCTGTACACCGCTCCGGGCTATGGCCAGACCTGCCGGTTCTACCCGTCGTGTTCGGAGTACGCGCTCATCGCGGTGCAGCGGCACGGTGTGCTCCGGGGTGGCTGGCTGGCTGGCCGAAGGCTGCTGCGGTGCCATCCCTGGAACCCTGGTGGGGTAGATCTCGTTCCACCCGTCGCCGGCGAACACACCCAACAGCCGGGCGACCGGTCCAATCCGGCGGCATCGCCAGACCGCCGGGCTGCTGGCGGCGAACGAACCGAGGTGAGCGCGCATGCGAGCCATCAGCACGCGGCTTGAGTTGTCGAGGAGCGTATGGGCACGATCCTGAAGCCACTGGAGATCGTCGTCGCCTGGATGATGGTGACGTTCCATTCTCTGCTGAGCGCCATCGGCCTGCCCAAAGAGTCGGGCTGGACCTGGGCCCTGTCCATCGTGGGCCTGGTGATCGTCATCCGGATCATTCTGATCCCGCTGTTCGTCAAGCAGATCAAGGCGTCCCGGGGGATGCAGCTGATTCAGCCGGAGATCAAGAAGATCCAAGCCAAGTACAAGGGGAAGAGCGATCCGGCGTCCCGCCAGGCGATGACGCAGGAAACGATGGCGGCGTACAAGAACGCCGGCACCAACCCGTTCGCCTCCTGCCTGCCGATCCTGTTGCAGGCGCCTATCTTCTTCGCCCTGTTCCGGGTGCTGAACGGACTGTCCAAGATCTCGGCCGGCACCCGGGACCCGATCGGGCCGATGACCCGTGAACTGGCCGGGCAGGCGGAGAAGTCCACCCTCTTCGGTGCGCAGCTGTCATCCACGTTCCTGGGGTCGGACCAGATCTCGGTCAAGATCCTCACCATCATCCTGATCGCGCTGATGTCGGCCAGCACGTTCACCACCCAGCGGCAGTTGATGCGCAAGAACATGCCGGCCTCTGCGTTGGACAATCCGTTCGCCCAGCAGCAGAAGATCCTGCTCTATGTACTGCCGGTGATCTTCGCCGTTTCCGGGGTCAACTTCCCGATCGGCGTCCTGCTCTACTGGCTGACCACCAACGTCTGGTCGATGGGTCAGCAGTTCTACGTGATCCGGCGGATGCCGGCGCCCGGGTCTCCGGCGGAGAAGGCCCTTCTAGAACGTAAGGCCAAGCATGGCAAAGCGGCGCTCGGTGCGCCGGGTTCGCCCGGGCCGGGCAAGGCGGCGGGAAACGGCGCCTCCGTCAACGGGAGCGCGTCGTCTTCTGAGCACGAGTCCTCAGCTGCCAAAGCGATCTCCGGACAGCGGACCCAACCGCGCAAGCAGCCGCGTAGCAAGCGAGCGAGTGCCAAACCAGCGGACAAGGCGCCTGGCTGAGCGCGAACATGTCCCGTCGCCAATGCCAGTGGTAATCCTTCAGTCATAAGAGTCCGGAAGATAGAACGAGATCACCTGCAGACCTTCGCGCCGGTCCTTGACCGTCGGCCCGTTCGTTCGCGGCCGCCGAAGGTGTGATCGTCCAGCCGGGGGATGAGGAGCAAGTAATGAGCACAGGTGGACAGGCTGAAGTCGCGGTGACTGCCGACGACACGGAGATGAGTGCAGCCCTGACCGAGCAGTCGGCGCCGGCTTTGGAGACGGCCGAACTCTCGGACTCTATGGAGTCGTCCGCAACGGCCGAGGGGTCGGCTACACGGTCACGGTCATCTCGACGTGGCTCATCAGTGCAGGAACTCGAGGAAGAAGGCGATGTCGCCGCGGACTACCTCGAGGAATTGCTCGACATCGTGGACGTCGACGGCGACATCGATATCGATGTGGAGAACGGCCGGGCGTCGCTGGCCATCGTGGCCGAGTCGGGCAACAACCGATCGTTGCGCCGGCTGGTCGGCGCCAACGGTGAAGTGCTGGAGGCCCTGCAGGAGCTGACCAGGCTAGCGGTGCAGGCGAGCACCGGTGAGCGGAGCAGGCTGATGCTAGACATCGCTGGGCATCGCGCCGCGCGCCGGAAGGTCCTGGTGGAGAAGGCGGCCGACGCCTGCGGTCAGGTGAAGAGTTCAGGCGAGTCAGTGGCGATGGCGCCGATGACCGCCTTCGAACGGAAGATCGTGCATGACGTCGTCGCCGAGGCCGGCCTCAAGAGTGAGTCCGAGGGCGTAGAGCCGAATCGCCGCGTGGTGATCCAGCCTGCCTGAGGCAGGCGCTGCGACCCGTGCTCCGTGGAGCCTGGGATGAGGCGATGAATCCGGCGTCCGGTGCTGCTACGGGCGGGGATGACATGGCTCTGTTCGGGTCATCGCTACCGCAGGCTCGTCAGTTCGCCGAGCTGCTGGCAGGCTCGGCGGTTGAACGGGGGCTGATCGGCCCCCGCGAAGCACCGCGGATCTGGGAGCGGCACGTGCTGAACTGCGCGATGCTGGCACCTCTTCTGCCCCGTTCAGCCCGAGTGGCTGACGTCGGGAGCGGGGCCGGCCTCCCTGGAATCGTGCTGGCGATCACCCGGCCCGATGCGCGAATAACTTTGATCGAGCCGTTGCTGCGCCGGGTGACTTGGCTTCGATGGGCGATCGATGAGCTGCGACTTGCGAATGTCGAGATCAAGCGCAGCCGTGCGGAGGACCTACGGCCGGAGCTGGGCTCGTTCGATGTGGTGACAGCCAGAGCGGTTGCCCCGATGGCCCGGCTGGCCCAGTGGTGTCTGCCGTTGCTGCGATCCGGTGGAGTGCTGCTGGCGATGAAGGGCGAGTCGATCCCAGCGGAACTGGCTGAAGCCGAAGGGCTTCTTCGTGAGTGTGGCGCGGTCACGTGGCGGATCTTGGAACTCCGCGACGGGATAGCCGGGTCATCGACGCGGGTGGTTGAGGTCGTAAACGGAGATACCCGCATCCATCGTTCCACAGCCGGAAGCGACACCTCCCGGCGTCTGTAAGTCTCGCTGTGGAAGTCAGTGCACGACCTCCGTGAAACCCGACCAGGTGATTCACGTGAAACAGGATCAGCCACTCGTCCTCGTAGCAGACCTGAAATGGCTGCCTCGCACCGCTCAAATCTCTGGATCCGAAGATCAGCTCGGATCGACCATGGCACCGTCTTGATGGATGACGGCCGCCAGGCTCTGGTCCCGAGCACGCACGTTGTTTATGACGGCGGCGGTACCAGGGACGCGCTCATATGCGGGCCTGTTGGCTGCGGCCCAAGTGACGTTCGGCTGTCCTGCAGGGCCCTTTCTCGTCGTGGGCCCGAAAGCGCCTCGCGCCTGCGGTATTGGCATCAGCTGCTGGAGCGCCGGTTGTTCGGCCACTCGTCGCTCGCACGCGTACAGATCCGGTGCTCAACGGATTGTGGATATGGCACAAGCCGACTGGTCGCTATCCGCTCTGACGTTGAGGTGATCGGTCATCTGCCGTTCTTTCGCTGACCGGGCTGTCGGGTTCACCTCATCCCGACACGTTGGAGAAGTGATTGCCGCCACCGCCATGGTTGAGCGAGTGTCAGCGCCCAGCGTTCATGTTTGACGGGAAACAGAGTCCGTCCCTGATGTCCATGCCCGAGTTCAAGCTGATCCAGGCGTGGCCGGTGGTGGCGGGTGGCCTCTGCGCGGTTCGGGTCCGGCGCCTACTGGCTGGCCAGCTGGGGATACTTCGCGTATGAAGAAATTGCCGGGCAGCCATGTTCAGTCATGACTACAGGCGTCAGTGCAAGGCGAAGGTGGAGCCGACAATGCCCATACTCGGGCCCCGTTGGTCTCACACGTAGGACCTTCGCCAGCTTACGAGTGGTCAGCCGGCTCGAGAGCCGTCCAGCCATGTTGCCAGCCCAGGCCGCCAAGCTTCCTCAATGTCCAATGGGATCGCACTTGCTGACGGGGCTGTGGCTCCAGCAGGCTCCGCGTGTGCAGCCGGAAAATGCTACGGCTGGGCTCGCCAGCCCTTGCGTGCCCGGTGCGTAGCCCAGCTAGCCGACGGCCGCAAGGCTTGCTGAGTGGACAGGGGCCGCAGTCGCAATGATTTCTGTGTGCCGACTGTTGCCGTGGAGCAGTTCCACGTTTCACGTGGAACCGGTGCAGGGCCTTGAGTGATTTCTTGGCAGTCAGACCTGTGGGTATGTGGACTAGCTTGTGGATAAGAACGCCATGTTCCTGCTTATCCGCGCCAGATGCCGTTGCGCCCGGTTCAGGGAAGTCGACTGCCCTAGCCGTCAGGCTCACCGCGAGCCGGTAGCGCTACCGCGATCTGAGGGAGAGATGTGAACAAAGCTTTCACCCTTGTGCATGGCACCTCGAACCAAGTCGTCGGACCTGTCATGCTGTGCCGGTGCGGAAAGTGGTCGCTCCAGAAACAGCCAGTGGGGGAGTCCGCAGTGAGGACCACGTGCAGTCGCCGACCAGGAGACCGCAGCTGGCCTGCCTCGCACCTGCACGGACCGAGTTACCGGAATCTAGTCGCGGCGTCGTAGCGCGCCGCACGTCTTAGCTCGCCACCGCGGCTGTGATGTGGTGTGACAGGAAGGGATCTCGGTGACTGAATTGGGCTGGCCGTCCGGAACATTCAAGCGAATAGCCAATGGACTTGGCTGGCCGAAGGGCCGCCATCATCCGGGCTACGTTTCCCGTGAAACATCGGCTTCCGAGCCCATGCCGGTGACCCAATCCCCGGCACCCATTCCTGATCGGCTGTCCAGGAGTGAGTTCGCCGCGGTCATGACTGTAGAACCAGTCGGCACGGATGCACCGGGACCCCTCATGGACGAGCTTGATCTCCGTGACGGCGCGGTCAGCAGCGCGAATCTCAGTAGTGATGGAGCAGCTTCGCCCATGGAATCCTCCGCAGATCAATCTCAGCGTGAACCGGCAACGACGCACCTGCGAGTAGCTACTGAGCCAAACTCCTCCGGAAGCAACCAGATCGACGTGGAGTCACTGAGTGCGGCCGAAGGAGAGATGAGGGGCTCCGATGAGCAGACCGAAGCCGAGCCACCCCGTTCGGTCTCGGTCGCTCGCCCATGGTTGACCACCGATCCACCGCCGCAGCAATTCCATGAAGCCGGTTCGCAGATCGATACCGGGGCGGGGGCACCCCCGGCCCCGCCCGGGCTGGTGGAATCGATATCGCTGCTGGACGACAACACGCCACTGGCTTTGGAAGTTGCTGAAGACACCCGGCGCCGGATTGCCCTGGCCGGACGCAGATTCCCACGGCCCAAGCAGACTCGGGTGCTCACCGTGGCCAACCAGAAGGGCGGAGTCGGCAAGACCACAACCACAGTCAACATGGCTGCAGCGCTGGCTCAGGCGGGTTTACGGGTCTTGGTGATCGACAATGATCCTCAGGGAAACGCCTCGACCGCCCTGGGAATTGACCACCATTCCGAAGTGCCGAGCACCTACGACGTGCTGGTGGACGGACGCCCGCTTCGCGAGGTGATTCAGAAGTGCCCCGACATTGAGAACCTGTGGTGCGCTCCGGCCACGATCGACCTGGCCGGAGCGGAGATCGAGCTGGTCTCCTTGGTAGCCCGCGAGTCTCGGCTCGAAAGAGCCGTCGGGACCTATCTGGGAGAGGAAGATGATGGCGATGACCGGCTGGATTACATTCTGATCGACTGTCCGCCCAGTCTTGGGTTGCTCACCGTCAACGCCTTCGTGGCGGCCAAGGAAGTGCTGATCCCGATCCAGTGCGAGTACTACGCCCTGGAAGGATTGAGCCAGTTACTGCGCAACGTTGAGCTGATCCGGGGCCACCTGAATCCAACCCTTCGGGTCAGCACCATCTTGCTGACCATGTATGACGGGCGCACCCGGCTGTCCAGCCAAGTGGCAGACGAAGTCCGTGCTCACTTTCCCGCCGAGGTTCTGCGGACGACGGTCCCGAGATCGGTCCGGATCAGTGAAGCGCCCAGTCACGGGCAGACCGTGATGACCTACGACCCCGCGTCAAGTGGTGCTCTCTCATACCTTGAGGCGGCGCGCGAATTGGCCGAGCAAGTACTTGGCAATGACGACGCCATAGCAGAGGAGTAGGTATGAGCGAGAAGCGCCGCGGGCTCGGCCGAGGTTTGGGGGCCCTGATTCCCCCCGCCCCACCGGCCAAGACAGGAGCGGACCGTCCGGTCGACGTCTTCTTCCCATCGGGGGACGAGGCCAGCCCGGCAGCCGTAAAAACCGACGTCAAAGTGAAGAGCGAGACCTCGGCTCCGGTGGTGGTGCCAGAGCAGGTCGGTCCGGTCAGCACCACCAGCAGTGCGGCTACGACCAGTGAAGTTAAGGAGCAGGCCACG
This sequence comes from uncultured Kineosporia sp., assembly GCA_937859855.1. Next base: position 5,630 of record CALMAR010000290.1, on the reverse strand, counting down.
ACTGCAGCCGAGCCGGCTCAGCTGGAACCGGGTCCGCAGCCGGACCACGTTGATCAGCAGCTTCAGCAGCCGGCTCAGGAACTGCCCGAAGGCTTGGTCCCGGTACCGGGCGCTTACTTCGCTGAGATCCCGGTCAACGCGATCAAGCCGAACCCGAAGCAGCCACGCCAGGTCTTCGACGAGGATCAGCTCGCCGAACTGGTTCACTCCATCAAGGAGATCGGCGTCCTGCAGCCGATCGTCGTCCGTTCGATGCCGCCCGAGGGTGCGGAGGAGCGCTTCGAACTGATCATGGGCGAGCGCCGCTGGCGCGCAGCTCAGGAAGCGGGCTTGGAGCGGATCCCGTCGATCGTCCGGGACACCTCGGACGACGCGATGCTGCGGGATGCCCTGCTGGAGAACCTGCACCGCAGCGAACTGAATCCGCTGGAAGAGGCTGCGGCGTACCAGCAGCTGCTCGACGACTTCGGTTGCACGCACGAAGAACTTGCTACTCGCATCGGCCGCTCCCGGCCGCAGATCAGCAACACCATCCGATTGCTTCGCTTGCCGCCGGCGGTCCAGCTACGGGTCGCAGCGGGCGTCCTGTCAGCTGGCCACGCCCGGGCGTTGCTGGGCTTGGACGACGCTGAGGCGATGGACAAGCTGGCTCAGCGGATCGTGGGTGAGGGCCTGTCGGTCCGGGCCACCGAAGAGGCTGTCGCGGTGACTGACAGCGACTCTCCGGCGCCAGCCAAGCGCCGTCCGCGGGCTGGTGGACACCACGGCGAACTGGACGACTTGGCCAATCGCTTGGCTGATCGGCTGGACACTCGGGTCAGCATCTCCTTGGGGCGCAGCAAGGGAAAGCTGAGCATCGACTTCGCCAGCGTCGAAGATCTGAACCGGATCCTCGACATTCTCACCCCTGAGGAGCGAAAAGCATTTCAGAGCTAGCGCTCTTGGGCTGACGAGCGACCACTCAGATCGAAGAGCCTGAAAAGCGCTGTCGCACAATGTTTCTCGTGAAACACAGCTAGATGTGAGGCTGACCGGAGGC
>CALMAR010000290.1:0-4581 GCA_937859855.1 uncultured Kineosporia sp. | reverse complement strand
GAGCACGGCCTCCACCAGTTCCCGGTATACCTGCTGAGGGGCGAGCTGGGCCGCCTCGACCGACATCGGCAGCAGCGAGGTCTCAGTCATCCCGGGTGCGACGTTCACTTCCAGGAACCAGGGGTCACCTTGGGGATCAACGATCATGTCGGTCCGGGAGATCTGCCTGAGCCCGAACACCCGGTGCGCGGTCAGTGCCATGTCCTGAACCGCAGCAAGGGTTTCCGGGGTCAGCCGGGCCGGACAGAAGAACTCGGTGGAGCCCGCCGTGTACCGGGCGTCGTAGTCGTAGAGTTCCGAGTCAGGGACGATCTCCACCGGCGGCAACGACACTGGCCCGGCGCCGGTGTCGATCACACTGACGGCCACTTCGACTCCGCTGACCAGGCGCTCGAGCAGAGCGACATCACCGTAGGCGAAGCAATCCACCATCGCCCGGGGGAGATCACCCGCCGTCCGCACCGCACTCGCGCCCAGTCCCGAGCCGCCCCGGGCTGGCTTCACCACCAGGGGCAGGCCTAGCCGCTGCACCACCGCGTCCAGCACCTTCCCGGCCCCCAGCTCGCGAAAAGCGCTGTCCGGCAATGCGACGAAGTCAGGCGTACGCAGCCCGGCCTCGCCGATCAAGTCCTTGGCCACGGACTTGTCCCAGGACAACCGGCAAGCCTGGGCCGGCGATCCGAGGTAGGGAATGCCAATCAGCTCCAGCACATCCCGGATCGAGCCGTCCTCGCCAGTGGCTCCATGGACCAGCGGCCACACGACGTCCGCCGTTCCGGAACCGAGCCGATCGATCAGGTCGGCGTCAACGTCGGAAACGGTTACCTCACAGCCTGATTCACGCAGCGTCTCGGCCACCCGGCGGCCGGACCGCAGCGACACGTCTCGCTCGTGGGTGAGCCCACCGGCCAGGATCAGAACTCGCGGAGCCAGCATCGGATACCTCGAAGGTCGGCAGGGTTCACGGTTGATCTCAGGCCAGGTCAGGGGAGGGCGAGGGAGTCAGCACCGGCTGAACCGGCGCTGACCTCGAACTTGGCTGGCCGAACAGGCTCACCATGTCCAGCTCGGCGTCCACCACGGTGGCCAGCCTGCGGATGCCCTCCCGGATCCGGGCGGGGGTCGGATAGCAGTAGGACAGGCGCATGTGGTCACGGCCGGAGCCATCGGCGAAGAAGGCGGTGCCCGGGACGTAGGCCACCCGGGCGGTGACGGCGCGGGGGAGCATCGCCTTCGAATCCAGGCCGTCAGGGAGCCTGACCCAGATGTAGAAGCCGCCCTGAGGCACATTCCACGAGGCCCGAGGCATCAGGTCTTGCAATGCGGCCAGGGTGGCGTCGCGGCGCTCCCGGTACAACTCCCGGTAGACGCCGATCTGGTGTTTCCAGTCCTGGGTGTCGAGATAGGTGCTGACCGCGTACTGGCTGAACGCGGACGGGCAGAGGATGGCGGATTCGCTGGCCAGCACCAGCCGCTCACGGACGGCGTGCGGCGCCACCGCCCACCCCACCCGGTAGCCAGGCGCGAAAGTCTTGGAGAACGAGCCGAGGTAGATCACGCCCTCCGGGTTGTGCGAATGCAACGAGGGATGCGGGTCACCGTCGAAGCCGAGCAGTCCGTACGGATCATCCTCCAGCAGGAGCACCCCGTAGCGATGGCAGATCTCGACGATCTGCGGACGACGGTCTGGAGCCAGCGTCACCCCCGCCGGGTTGTGATGATTGGGCACCGTGTACAGCAGCTTCACCCGCCGGCTCGATCGGCGCAGCCGCTGCAGGGTCTCCTCCAGCGCGGCCGGGATCAGCCCACCGCCGTCCATCGGTACCTGAACCACGTCGGCCTGGTAGGACCGGAACACACCCAGTGCTCCCACGTAGCTGGGCGCCTCGGCCAGCACCACGTCTCCCGGGTCGACGAAGATCTGGGTGACCAGATCCAGCGCCTGCTGCGATCCCACCGTGATCACCACGTCGTCCGGGTGGGCCTGCACCTGCTGCGGCGCCATCACATCGATGATCCGCTCCCGCAGTCCGGCGTCGCCCTGCCCGGAGCCGTACTGCATGGCCACCTCGCCCCGCTCGGTCACCAGCCGCTTGAGGGCCTCGGCGAAGTCGTCCAGTGGCAGGGCATGCAGATAGGGCATGCCACCGGCCAGCGAGACCACTTCGGGGCGGCTGGCCACCGCGAACAGCGCCCGGATCTCGGACGCGGTCACGCCCCGGGTCCGTTCCGCGTAGGCGTCCAGCCACGGGTCCAGCCGTGAACCGGTATCGGGCATGCCGTCGTCCTCAATTCATCTGGCGCGCTGTCGGTCACTCAGTGCACGCGCAAGTAGCTGCATGTCGTATTCACGGCAGGGCTGTGCAGGAATACGATCTGACCGCACCCATTCTCGGCGTCGGTGACCCGAAACCGGAAACCGCAGCGGCCCGACGCGCAAGATCTAGGTCCATCTCGCTGGTTACAGGAGTTCCGCATGCGACTAGCTCGGCTTGCGGTGGCGGGCCTCGTCTCCGGAATCCTGGCCGGATTCGCCGTCGCCCTGCTGCGGCCCCGGCGTGGCCCGGCCGGCGAGCCCGAGCTGGACGACATGCTGTCGCGGGACGAGCGGCCAGTCGGCTGGGGGAACAGGCTCGGCCAGCCAGCGGCATCAGCCCTCGCGGCGCAGGCAGCGATGGCCCGGCCGCCGCTGATGCCAGTCGTGCCGGAGGCCGGCCCGCAGGATCCGGTGGTGTGATGAGCCGCCGGCTCGCACCTCTGAGTCTGGACAACCTCGCGGACCTCCCCGAGCCGTGCCACCGGTGTGTGGTCTGGGAGCTTGATCCGGTGGCTGCCCGCCGGGCCCAGGAGGCCGGTGACACGGCCTTCGAGAAGGAGGCCTGGGTCTCGGCCACCCTGCTCGAATGGGGCTCCTGCGGGCGGATCGCCTACGTGGACGACCGCCCGGCCGGCTTCGTCACCTACGCGCCGCCGGTGTTCGTGCCCCGCTCGGTGACCTTCCCGACCTCGCCGGTGAGTGGTGACGCGGTGCTGCTGATGACCGCCCGGGTGCTGGCGCCCCACGCCGGTGGCGGCCTGGCCCGGATGCTGATCCAGGCCACCGCCAAGGACCTGACCCGGCGAGGGCTGCGTGCCATCGAGGCGTTCGGCCTGGTCGCGGGAGGCGGGATGACCGACGTCAGTGATCCCGGCCCGTCCTGCCTGATCCCGGCGGACATGCTGACCGCGGTCGGCTTCAAGACTGTGCGTCAGCACCACCGCTACCCGCGGTTGCGGCTGGAACTGAAGACCGCACTGTCCTGGCGGGAGGACGTCGAGCTGGCGCTGGAACGCATCCTCGGCACCGTCCGGACGCCCGCCCTGACCGGAATCTGATCGAGCAAGCCCGGGCTAATCGGGTTCCTGAGATCGGGCGATGATCTCGTCGATCTTCATCGCGCCGGTATGGGCCTCGTGGTCGGCCAGATACAACCGCTGCACGGCGACCAGTACGGCCTCGACGATCAGGTCGCGCTGAGCCGGGCTGGCCAGGCGCCGGGCGTCGTCCTGATTGCTCAAGTAGCCCAGCCCGACCATCACCGCAGGCATTGAGGTGAGCCGGACCAGGTCGTAGGCGCACGGATGGCTGCGCAGATCGAGGGCGCCGGTGCGAGCCACGATCTCGCGCTGGATCAGGGTGGCCAGCCGGTGCCCAGCCGCGGAATGCTGCCCGATCCGGCCGCCACCCCAGTAGAACGTGGCCAGGCCAGAGGCCAGCGGGGAGGCATGAACCTCACAGTGGAACGAGATCATCAGATCGGCACCGGCGGTCTTGGCCGCCTCCGCCCGCTGCGCCGTGGTCGCGGTGCTGCCCGGGCGGTGGGTGAGGTTGACGCTGGCGCCGACCTCACGCAGCCGCATCGCCAGCCGGGCCACGATGTCGTGGGTGATCTCGGCCTCGACCAGGCCGTTCCCGCTCACGCCGCAGCCGTCGGAGCCGTTCGCGGCATCCAGCGATATCGACTTACCGTTCAATCGCCGTCCGGCCATGGCCACCCCGGCCCCCGACCGCAGCGCCCAGGCGTCACCGCCCTCGACCGCGCGGTTCAACCCAGACAGCGCCTGCAGCGTGCGCGCCCCGAACATGCCGTCGGGATTCAGGCCGACCCCGCGCTGCAGTTCACGGACGGCGGCATCGGTGTGCGGACCGAAGATCCCGTCCGCCGGGCCCGCGTGCAGGCCCAGCACCACCAGCCGTTCCTGTAATGCAGCCACATCGTCGCCGCGCATGTAGTGGCCGGCGGTGAGCAGCAGGGTGCGCTGGCCGAACCGCCAGCGGGCCTCGTCCAGCAGCAGCGCGGTCTGCGGGCCGACCACGCCGTCCGCGACCAGGCCGCGGTCCTGCTGGAACTCGCGCACTGCCGCCTGAACTTCCGCGTCGAACGCGGATCCGCGCTCGTCGTCCCGGTCACCGGGGTCCAGCGCCCGCTCGCCGTTGGCCAGCAATCCGGCCCTGACCAGCATCGACCGCAGGGTCGTGACCAATGCTCCGTGATCGCCGAGCCGCAGCGGGTGGACGGTGGCCGCCTGCAGCAGCCGGGC
>CALMAR010000289.1 GCA_937859855.1 uncultured Kineosporia sp. | reverse complement strand
GGTCCGGCTGCGCGGCGACCACGGTGGCCTGATCGTCACCACCGAGGCCACGGTCAGCCCGGACGCCGAAGGGGTGGCCCATCTGGTCGCGCGGGCCCCCGGCGTGCTGGCCGGGCTGCCGATCCTGCCGGTGGTGCTGGCCGAGACGGCCGGCTGGCTCGGTCTGCCCGTGCCCTGGGCCGACATTCTGCGCCGGGACGGTGACCGGGCCGAACGAGCGGATGTGGTGGCCGTGCTCCGTGGCCGGACCCAGGTCCTGCTGGTGGCCGAGCGGACCGCATTGAACCTGCTCTCCCGAGCCTGCGGGATCGCCACCCACACCCGGGCCTGGGCCGACGCGCTGGAAGGCACGGGCACCCGGGTGCTGGACACCCGCAAGACCACGCCCGGGCTGCGGATGCTGGAGAAGTACGCGGTGCGCTGTGGCGGTGGCGTCAACAAGCGGATGGGGCTGTACGACGTCGCGATGATCAAGGACAACCACAAGATCGCGGCCGGCTCGATCGCGGCCGCCTATCGTCTGGTCGCCGAGCGCTTTCCCGGCGTGGAAGTGCAGGTCGAGGTGACCACGGCAGCCGAGGCGGTGGAGGCGGTCGAGGCCGGGGCCCGATTTCTGCTCTGCGACAACATGGGCGTGCACGTGCTGGCCCAAGCGACGCGGGCGGCCCGGGCGGCCGGGGGCGCCGGGGTGGAGCTGGAGGCAACCGGCGGCCTCATCCTGGCCGTCGCCCGCGAGTACGCCGCGACCGGCGTCGACTACCTGTCGGTGGGTGCGCTCACCCACTCCTCGCCGATCCTGGACCTGGCCCTGGACCTGATCTAGCGCGGAGCGCTCCGGCCAGTCAGCTCCTCGTAACTGCGGCGCAGGGTCTCGGCGATCGTCACCCGCTGCTTCCACCGCTGTGATGGATCGGCCTTGGGCGCTTCCGGCCGGTCGTAGGCCTCCTGGAATGCGCCGACCAGCGAGGTGATGTCGGGCGTGCCGTCGCTGGCCAGTTCGTAGCCGGAAACCCGCTGCTGATCGGCGGCGTGACTGTTGCGTGGCATCACCACCCACGTTCCCAGGTCGAAACCGGCCTCCGGCCAGATCGAGTGCGAGCCCGCCAGCGGCGGAACGAAGGACACGTCCAGGCCGTACAGGTAATCCCACAGCTGCGGATCCGTCATCGGCCGCTCGGCCCGCAGGGTTCCGCCGACTTCCCGGACCAGATGGTCGATGTCATGGATCAGAGCGGGCTCGTACCGGGTCGACTCCGGATCGATCAGGTGATGGTGCACCCGCACGTCCAGCCGGGCATCAGGGATCTTGGCCACCGCCACAGTCAGCGCCTCGGCCGTTGCTACCGGATCGGCCGCGAACCGCAGGCCGCCCAGATGGGCGCCGATCAGGAGCCGATGGCGCGAGCGAGGCGGCCGCTCCCGCCGCATCCGGACGAAGTCGACCGCGTGCGGATGAGGCAGCACCTGGGCCGGCACGCCCCATCGGTGCCGCACCTGCGCCGCGGCCGAGTCGGTCAGGGTGAACAGCCGGTCGGCCCGGGGAACCAGGGCGTCCAGTTGCGCATCGAAACCGGCTGGGTCCATTCCCGACGGGTCGCTCAGGTGATAGAGCGTGACCACCAGGGGCAGCCGGGCCCGTTGAACCAGATCGATCGAATGCGCCGTCTCAGCTGGGGACTGGCGCGGTGGCAGCCCATGCACATGGACCAGATGGAAGTCGTCCAGATGGTCCGACAGCCAGTGCGGCTCGAAAGAGGCAGAGCGGCGCGGCGGTGCTCCCGGCAACAGCACGGTTGGCCGATGAACGCCGTCCACGCCCTCGGGATGCCCGAGGTGCCGCACGTACAGGCCCCGGCCGGGCAGGGCGGCCACGGTGATGACTTCGCGGCCCTCCCACTCCGGAGAGGCACGGCGGCGGCGGCGAGACGGAGACATGGAACCCTCTCAGTGCTCCGGCCAGAGAGGCCGTTCAAACCTGGCTCGCACCGCTGCTGGACGAGTCCACAGTTCTGCGCTTCATCCGTTCACGCTTCAATCAGCGCAAGGTGATCAAGCTTCCTGAGTCAAGCTTGCCATCTGAGCTGACTTGCCGCCCGGTGGAACCGGAGGGTGCCGCCCGCGGCCGGTCAGTCGTCCCGGCCTCACTACCCTGGAGGCGTGACCGAGCAGCCACCTGATCTTCCTGAGCAACTGCGGATCCGGCGGGACAAGCGCGCACGTCTGCTGGAACAGGGGCGCGAGCCTTACCCGGTCACGGTGAACCGCACTCACACCCTGGCCCAGGTGCGGGCCGCCCATGCTGATCTCGAGACCGGCCAGTCCAGTGGCGAGATCGTCAGCGTCACCGGGCGGGTGGTGTTCATCCGGATCGGGGGCAAGCTCTGCTTCGCCACCCTGCAGGAGGGGGACGGCGCCCGGCTGCAAGCGATGTTCTCGCTCGACCAGATCGGTGAGCAGTCGCTGGCGGACTTCAAGGCCGATGTCGACCTGGGCGACATCCTGGCCGTGACCGGCGAGGTGATCTCGTCACGGCGGGGCGAGTTGTCGGTGCTGGCCGGTGAATGGTCGATGGCCAGCAAGGCGCTGCGCCCGCTGCCGGTGCTGCACAAGGAGCTGTCCGAGGAGACCCGGATCCGGCAGCGCTATGTCGATCTGATCGTTCGCGAGGAGGCTCAGGTGAATGCCCGCCGCCGCCCAGCGGTGGTGCGCGCCATCCGCGAGTTCTTCGACCGCCGCGGGTACGTCGAGGTGGAGACTCCGATGCTGCAGGTGCTGCACGGAGGCGCATCGGCCCGGCCGTTCCGGACCCACATGAACGCCTACGACCTGGAACTCTTTCTCCGGATCGCTCCGGAGTTGTACCTGAAGCGCTGCCTGGTCGGCGGCATCGAGCGGGTCTTCGAGATCAATCGCAACTTCCGCAACGAAGGCGCCGACTCCAGCCACTCGCCCGAATTCACCATGATCGAGGCGTACCAGGCGTACGGCGACTACAACACCATGGCCACCCTCACCCGTGAGCTGGTGCAGGCCGCCGCCGTCGCTGCGAGCGGTTCGTCCTCGGTGAGGCTGGCCGACGGCACCGAGTACGACCTGGGCGGATCGTGGACCGACATCACGCTGTTCGGTGCGCTGTCGCAGGCGCTGGGCCAGGAGGTCGGCCCGGAAACCCCGATGAACCAGCTGAGCGAGTTCGCCGCCAAGCACGACGTGCCGGTGCTGGCGCACTACGGCCCCGGCAAGCTGGCCGAGGAACTGTTCGAGGCCCTGGTCGTGCCCTCGCTGTTCGAGCCGACCTTCGTCCGGGACTATCCGGCGGAGACGTCACCGCTCACCCGGGCGCACCGTTCGATTCCCGGTCTGGCCGAGAAATGGGACCTTTACATTCGTTCGTTCGAACTGGGAACGGGGTACTCGGAGCTGGCCGACCCGGTGCTGCAACGGGACAGATTCGCAGCTCAGGCCGCGGCCATCGCGGCCGGAGACGATGAGGCGATGGTGATGGACGAAGACTTCCTGCGGGCCATGGAGTACGGCATGCCTCCAGCGGGTGGAATTGGTATCGGGGTGGATCGGCTGCTGATGGCGATCACCGGCCTGGGCGTCCGGGAGACGATTCTGTTCCCTTTGGTGAAGCCGGAATGACGGGCTACCTGACCGCACTGGTGCCTTCGATCGGGGTGCTGGCGATCTTCTGGATCGCGATCCGGGCGATGGTGCAGGCCGATCGCCGCGAACGGATAGCGCAGGCCCGGCTGGAATCGTTGAGCCAAACGGGTGAATCTGCTGGAGCCCCGAAGATTGGTTCCGGAGAACCTGACGAAGAAACCGGCCGGCAATAGCTGCAATTCACCAGCTTAAACGGCCGCCAGCTTGACAATGCTTAATGTCGACATCATGCTCGTCGCCAAGCCCTCGCTTGCCAGAGGACGAATCTGTCTGTCTCAGGAGAAATATTTCATGGCTCAGAAAGTGCAGGTCATTCTCGTCGACGATGTGGACGGCGGGGAAGCGGAGGAGTCGGTCTCCTTCTCACTCGACGGAGTGAACTACGAAATAGACCTTTCCGGCGCCAATGCGGAGTCGCTGCGAGATGCACTGGCCACCTGGGTCGGCCATGCTCGCCGGATCGGCGGCCGCAGTGGCCGGGGCCGGTCGGCGGGGCGTACCAAGGCGCCGGCGAAGCCTGACCTGACCCAGGTGCGAGCCTGGGCGCGGGACAACGGCTTCCAGGTCAGCGATCGCGGACGGGTATCGTCCGAAGTGATGTCGGCCTACGAGGGCGCCCACTGAGCCGCTGATCCGCAGCGCTCTCCACTGGACGGGCGTCACTCTGATGGAGTGGCGCCCGCCCGCTTTTTGCCGCCGGGGTCCCGGCCGGTGCCGATGAGGCCCGTTCCAGTAACGACGGCGGTAATGCCGGCGATGGGGTTCAGTGAAACAAGGCCGCATCTTTTGTGGCTGCCTCCAGATCTTCGGGCACTGCAGACGGCGTCGCCCCCGAAACCGAAGGTAATGAGAAAAGAAGCGGGCAGAAGATCGGGAACGCCTCGAGAAGCACCTATGATCCACCGGGCAGCACGGGCTGACGTATCCCTTGATCCCCGGCATTGAGCCGGAATAAACCTCAGCACGAAAAGAAGGCCGGCCGCCAGTGACTTCTTGGCCACGGGCGGCTAGAACTCGGCCCGGCCCGGGAACGGTTCCTCGAGGGGGCGCCTGAACGTCAGCGGGACGCTGATCAAGATCAATCAAGATCAATCAAGATCAAGATCTGGCCCTGGGCTGACCTGGGCTGACCCTGGGCTGACCCTGGGCTGTCCGCCATCAGCGAACAACAGACCCATGACCGGCTCAGACGGAACACGTAAGGTTCAAGGCCCGTTGGCCGATGCACGGGTGTCGGAAGGGTCTCACTCTCGGAGTGTGGGGTGTTTCTTTCCGTAGCCGCAGATAGCATCTACAAGGTCAGCCGAGGCAGCTGAACCCGCTGTTTCACCAATCTGGCCGCACGAGGAGCGCAGATGTTCGAGAGGTTCACCGACCGCGCCCGCCGTGTTGTTGTCCTGGCTCAGGAGGAAGCCAGGATGCTCAACCACAACTACATCGGTACCGAGCACATCCTGCTGGGCCTGATCCATGAGGGCGAAGGAGTGGCCGCCAAGGCGCTGGAGTCGCTCGGGATCTCCCTCGACGCCGTCCGTGAGCAGGTCCAGGAGATCATCGGCCAGGGCCAGCAGGCCCCCTCCGGCCACATCCCGTTCACGCCCCGGGCCAAGAAGGTGCTCGAGCTGTCGCTGCGCGAGGCGCTGCAGCTGGGCCACAACTACATCGGTACCGAGCACATCCTGCTCGGCCTGATCCGTGAGGGTGAGGGCGTCGCCGCCCAGGTGCTGGTCAAGCTGGGCGCCGACCTGAACCGGGTCCGCCAGCAGGTCATCCAGCTGCTGTCGGGCTACCAGGGCAAGGAGCCGGCATCGGCCGGCGGTGCCGCCGAAGGCACACCGTCCGGGTCGCTGGTGCTCGACCAGTTCGGCCGCAACCTGACCCAGGCCGCCCGGGAAGGAAAACTCGACCCGGTGATCGGGCGCGAGAAGGAGATCGAGCGGGTCATGCAGGTGCTGTCCCGCCGGACCAAGAACAATCCGGTGCTGATCGGTGAGCCCGGGGTCGGCAAGACCGCCGTGGTCGAGGGCCTGTCTCAGGCCATCATCAAGGGCGAGGTGCCGGAGACCCTCAAGGACAAGCAGCTGTACACCCTCGACCTGGGCGCGCTGGTCGCCGGTTCCCGCTACCGCGGTGACTTCGAGGAGCGGCTGAAGAAGGTGCTCAAGGAGATCCGTACCCGGGGCGACATCATCCTGTTCATCGACGAGATCCACACCCTGGTGGGGGCTGGTGCGGCTGAGGGCGCGATCGACGCGGCGTCCATTCTGAAGCCGATGCTCGCCCGGGGTGAGCTGCAGACCATCGGCGCCACCACGCTGGACGAGTACCGCAAGCACATCGAGAAGGACGCCGCTCTGGAGCGCCGGTTCCAGCCGGTCCAGGTGGCTGAGCCGACGCTGTCGCATGCGATCGAGATCCTGAAGGGCCTGCGTGACCGGTACGAGGCCCACCACCGGGTCTCCATCACCGACGGCGCCCTGGTCGCGGCCGCGCCTCTGGCTGACCGGTACGTCAACGACCGGTTCCTGCCGGACAAGGCGATCGACCTGATCGACGAGGCTGGGGCCCGGTTGCGGATACGCCGGATGACCGCTCCACCGGACCTGCGCGAGTTCGACGAGAAGATCGCCCAGACCCGCCGGGACAAGGAATCCGCGATCGATGCGCAGGACTTCGAGAAGGCCGCGGCGCTGCGCGACACCGAGAAGAAGCTGCTGGCGGCCAAGGCCGAGCGGGAGAAGCAGTGGAAGGCCGGTGACATGGACGTCGTCGCCGAGGTGGACGAGGAACTGATCGCCGAAGTGCTGGCCACGGCGACCGGCATCCCGGTGTTCAAGCTGACCGAGGAGGAGTCCTCCCGGCTGCTGCGGATGGAGGACGAGCTCCACAAGCGGATCATCGGTCAGAACGACGCGATCAAGGCGCTGTCCCAGGCGATCCGGCGTACCCGGGCCGGCCTGAAGGACCCCAAGCGCCCGGGTGGCTCGTTCATCTTCGCCGGTCCGACCGGTGTCGGTAAGACCGAGCTGGCCAAGGCGCTGGCCGAGTTCCTGTTCGGTGACGAGGACGCGCTGATTCAGCTGGACATGTCCGAGTTCTCCGAGAAGCACACCGTGTCACGGCTGTTCGGCTCACCGCCCGGCTACGTGGGCTACGAAGAAGGTGGCCAGCTGACCGAGAAGGTGCGGCGCAAGCCGTTCTCGGTGGTGTTGTTCGACGAGGTGGAGAAGGCTCACCCGGACATCTTCAACTCGCTCCTGCAGATCCTGGAGGACGGCCGCCTGACCGACAGCCAGGGCCGGGTGGTGGACTTCAAGAACACTGTGATCATCATGACGACGAACCTGGGGACCAGGGACATCGCCAAGGGTGTGCAGATGGGCTTCCAGTCCGGCACCGACACCAAGACCGGCTACGAGCGGATGAAGGCCAAGGTCATCGAGGAGCTCAAGCAGCACTTCCGGCCGGAGTTCCTGAACCGGGTCGACGACACCATCGTGTTCCCGCAGCTGTCGCAGGAAGAGATCATCCAGATCGTCGACCTGATGATCGCCAAGGTGGACGAGCGGCTGAAGGACCGGGACATGGGCATCGAGCTCACCCCGGCGGCCAAGGTCGCGCTCGCGGTCAAGGGCTACGACCCGGTGCTGGGCGCGCGGCCGCTGCGTCGCTCGATCCAGCGTGAGATCGAGGACGCGTTGTCGGAGAAGATCCTTTATGGCGATCTCAAGGCCGGGCAGATCGTCCTGATCGACGCTGAGGGCGAGGGTGAGAACTCCCGCTTCACCTTCAAGGGCGCGTCCAAGGGCAGCACGAACCTGCCGGAGCTGGCCGCCGCGGTGGAAAAGGGCGCCCCGCCGCTGGCCGAGGAGGCCTGAGCTCAGGCCGAACTGATCACCCGCTCAGGTCCTGCTGGCACTGTCCAGCAGGACCTGAGCCAGTTCATGGGGCTGGGAGAACATCGGCCAGTGGCCGGTGTCGAGCATGCGTAGTTCCCAGCTCGGGCTGCGCAGCAGTTCGGCCACGTCCGGGCTGGGCTCGGTACCGTCCAGCAGGCACTTGATGTAGGTGACCGGGAGTTCAGCCAGCGGGCGGGCCAGGACGGCCGGTTCGGTGATGGTCGCGGCGGGCTGCGGCGTCCCGGCCGCGACTATGCGCTCGATCTGCTCGTCGCTGAGGCCCTGGCCCTGGTAGTCGCTGGGCCCCAGCGGTGGCCAGAAGCCGCCGCTCTCGGCGATCTGGGCCTCCACCATCGCCCGGCCCGCGGGCCACATCGATAGGAAAGACACCCCGTCGGCCGGGACATTGGCGTCGACCAGGACCAGGCGCTGCAGCCGGTCGCCGATCCTCTCGGCGGCCTGACCGGACGGGATGCCCGAGTAGCTGTGCCCGGTCAGGACCACGTCGCGCAGGTCCTGGCTCTCGATCACATCGACGATGTCCTGCACATGGGTCTGCTGCCCGGCCGGTCTGCCCTGCTTCTCGGCCAGCCCGGTCAAGGTGATCGGGTGCACTCCGTGTCCGGCCTCGATCAGCTGCGGGGACACGTCGTCCCAGGCCCAGCGGCCGAGCCAGGCGCCCGGCACCAGAACGAACTCAGCCATCAGTCGCCCCCGCGGCTGTCGCCGCCGAACGGGACGATGGTGCGCCAGGCGGCCGGATCGCCCGCCGTCTCCTGGACCAGGTCCCAGTACAGATCCGCGATCAGCTGCGGGGCGAAAGGCGTTCCCGGCTGGACCAATCCGTTGATGGTGACGGTGGCCACGTGCACGCCATCCGGAGTCAGGTCCCGGGCCAGCGACAACACCAGCGTGCGCAGCGCGGCCTTCTGGATTCCGATGGTGGCGCCCAGCGGGTGATCGGCCGCGCCACCACCGGTGGCCAGGATCGTTCCGGTCCGCTGCTGCCGCAGGATCGGCAGGATCGCCTGGACGGCGGTGAGCAGCCCGGCCGTGCCCCGGCTCAGGTCTGCCACCAGATCATCGGCGCTGGTCTCCAGGAGGGAGGCCTCGCGCTGGGCGCCCACGTTGTAGAGCAGCACGTCGGCCCGTTCGGTGTGCCCGGTCATTCGCTGCAGCGCGCCGGAAAGCTCGGCCGGGTCCCCGGCGTCCGCGGCCGACCAGCCGACCCGCGCGCCCTGTTCGGACAGCGTATCGGCCAGCGCCTCCACCCGATCGGCGTGGCGGCCGATCAGGCCGATGTCGTACCCGGCGGCCGCGAACCGCTCAGCGGCCGCCCGGCCGATACCAGGACCTGCTCCAACAATGATCAGCACTGGATTCGAGACCGCCACCGGCACAACCTAGTGCTTCGGCCGTGAAAGGATCCCGGCAATGGCTGCCGATCCTGCTTTCACCGTGCGGGCGACCCGCACCCAGGACGTTCCGGCTATCGCCCGGCTGGTGTCCGGGTACGCCGACAACCGGATCCTGCTGCACAAGGAGACGGTGACCTACTACGAGGACGTGCAGGAGTTCCGGGTCGCCGTCACCTCCGATGGAGCGGTGATCGGCTGCGGCGCGCTGCACGTGATGTGGCAGGACCTTGCTGAGATCCGCACTCTGGCAGTGGATTCCAGCTGGCACGGCCTAGGCGTGGGGCATCAGTTGCTCGATGCGCTGCTGACTCAGGCCGGGGAGCTCGGAGTGTCCCGGGTGTTCTGCCTGACCTTCGAGGTCGAGTTCTTCGAGCGTCACGGTTTCCGGGAGATCGAAGGGACACCGGTGGCGGCCGAGGTCTACGCCGAGCTGCTGCGATCTGGGGATGAGGGGGTCGCGGAGTTCCTCGATCTGGCCAGGGTCAAGCCCAACACCCTGGGCAACATTCGGATGCTGCGCGAACTCTGACGCTTCACAGGGATGCGTACAGCCGGCGGACGACGTCCTCGATGTTGGGCTCCTCGATGGTCAGATCCCGGACCCGGACCCGGGAGGCCACCTCGGCCAGCACCTGGGCCGCGGTGGTGGCGCCGGGGGCGAAGCTGAGCCGCTGCCGCAGGCCGCCCGCCTCGGTGCTGATCAGGCTGGTTCCGGGGACGTCGTCCAGGCTGCGGCTCGGCTCGGCCAGGTCGACCACCAGGACCCGTTCGGCCCCGGCCTGGCTGACCAGCCGAGCGAGATCGCCGTCGTAGGCGAGCTTTCCGCGGTCGACCACCAGCAGCCGGTCGCAGAGTCGTTCCACATCACCCATGTCGTGGGTGGTGAGCAGGATGGTCCGGCCGTGCTCGGCGTGCTCGGCCCGCAGGAACTGCCTCAGCCGCTCCTTGCTGAGCACGTCGAGGCCGACGGTCGGTTCGTCCAGCACGACCAGTTCGGGCTCGTGCAGGAGAGCGGCGGCGATCTCACCGCGCATCCGCTGGCCCAGCGACAACTGCCGGACCGGGGTCTGCAGGAAAGGCACCAGGTCGAGCTGTTCGATCAACGCGTCCCGCCGGGCGATATAGCGTGCGTCGTCCAGGCGATGGAGCGCGGCCAGGATACGCAGTGATTCGGCCAGGGGCAGGTCCCACCACAGTTGTGAGCGCTGACCGAAGACGACGCCGATCCGGCGGGCCAGCTGGGTTCGGCTGGCCACCGGCTTCAGCCCGCAGGTCCGGATCCGGCCTGAGGTCGGGCGGAGGATTCCGGTCAGCATCTTGATCGTGGTCGACTTGCCGGCCCCGTTGGCGCCGATGTATCCGACCGCTTCGCCGGGTTGGACGGTGAACGAAATGCTGTCCACGGCACGGACATTCACCCGGGTCCGGCGCCAGACGCCGGTACGCCGGGTGACTGCGAAATCGCGGACCAGGTCGCGGACCTCGATGGCTGGGACGGGAGCGATCGGGGCGGCCCCGGCTTCGTGCTGATCGCTCATCCCCCGGCCCCAACGTATCGGCGCAATCCGGTCCGCCAGGCTAGCAGGGCCAGACTCCAGGACACCAACGCCACCACCGGTAGCGTCCAGCCCAGCCATTGCGGAAGTCCTTGGATGCCAGGCAATCCCAGGATGCTCACCGTTGGCAGGTAGCCGACGAAGGTGGACGGGATGACGAAGCTAAAGAAGATTCGCAGCGGCAGCGGCATCACGCCGGGCGAAAAGGATGATGCGTAAGCACCTCCGTAGGTGATCGAGCTGGTGAACTCGGCCCCGTCCAGCAGCCAGAACTGCATCGAACCGGCTACCAGGAACAGGGCAGCGAAGATCACCGCTCCGGACACCGGGGCCAGCACCAGCAAGGCGATGGTGGCCGCTGACCACGACGTCTGGATCCGTGCCAATGCGGCCGCGAGGATGATCACAGCTGGCAGACACTGCCCGATCCGCTTCAGCGTGACCTCGGAGGTGAGCATCTGACCCAGCACCGAGAGCGGCCGCAGCATCAGTACGTCAAGAGTCCCCGACCGGACGTACTGCGGCACGGTGTCGAGATTACCGGCGAATCCATTGGCCAGGCCGAAGGCGAGATAGGACAGGCCAAATATCAGCAACGCGGCATTCAAGTCGACGCCACCGAACACTGACACATTGTGGAAGACGACGAAGACCTCGGCGAATTCGGTGACGCTGATCATGATCGCCCCAAGTACGTCGAGAGTGAAAGACGTTCGGTAGCTGGTCTGTTCACGTAACCGCGAGCCGAGCAGGACGCGATAAGCGTGCCCAGTGGTTCTCCGTTCAGCCACCCTGCACCACCAGTTTGCGGGTGGCCGCGTTCAGAACCAGCTGGCTGGTCACGAACAGCACGCTCACCCAGGCGAGTTGAATGCCCAGGACGCCCAGGGCAGGAGTCCAGCCCCCGATCCGGCCGGTGAACAGATCGGCCGGGGCCTGCAGCATCGACGGGAACGGTGTCGCCGACGCGATCGCCTTCAGCCATCCCGGGAACCACCACAGCGGCAGCAGCAATCCGCTCAGCATGTTGCTGATCACGACGTAGAGGGTGATGATGCCGCGGACGTCGATCAGCCAGAAGGCGGCCAGGTTGACCAGAAATCGGCAGTTGAACGAAATCAGAATGGCCAGCAACAGGGACACCAGGCCGCTGAGGTAGGGCTGCGGGGCGCCCGGCAGGACCAGGCCGAAGGTCAGCGCGCCGATCGCCAGCGGCAGGGCGGCCCGGGGCACTACCTGATAGGCCGCCCGGCCCAGATCGGCCAGCAGGTACTGACTTTCGACGTTCATCGGCCGGGCCAGGTCGATCGCGACATCACCGGTGCGGACCCGCAGAGCCAGATCGTTCCACTGGAACACATGGACGGGGGCGATCAGAGCCTGGCTGATCCAGGCGTACGACACCGCCGTGGCGTAGGTGTAGCCGCCGACCGCGCCACCGCCGCCCGCGATCACGCCGGCGGTGACGCTGGCCCGCAGCAGCCCGAACACGCTGTTGGTCACCGCGCCCGCCGCCGTGGCCAGCGGGTAGGCGGAGTATCGGCGGAATCCAGCAACGATCAGCGCGGCATACGGACTCACGAGTGCCCAACCGTACTACCGCTCCTTCAGCCCGGCAGCTGGTAGCGCTCCTCCTCCAGCGGCTCGACCAGGCCGTCATCGATCAGGCCGCCGAGGCAACGCTGGCGCTGAAGAGGATCGCGCACCATGGAGTCCGGGACAGCGCGCCGGAGCTGTTCGCCGCTGACCGGGTGGGCACTGGCTCGCAGCACAGCGATGATCGCCCCCCGGATCTGCCGATCCGTTCCGGCCCAGGGCTGGCCCTTCCGGGCCGGGCCCTCGTAGGCCGGGCTACCAGCCAGCCGCCAGGCGCACTGTCCGGCGATGGGGCAGTGCTGGCAACGCGGCGCCCGGGCGGTGCAGACCAGCGCGCCGAGTTCCATCGCGGCGATGTTCCACCGAGCCGAGCGCTCGGCGTCAGTGGGCAACAGTTGCGCCGCCAGCTGGGATTCGGCGCGGGTCAGGGCAGGAGCGGCTTGCGCCCGGCCCTGCCGGCATCGGGCGAACACCCGGCGCACGTTGGTGTCGACCACCGGATACCGCTGCCGGAAGGCGAAACTGGCCACGGCGGCCGCGGTGTAACCACCGATGCCGGGCAGGGCCAGCAGATCTGCGTGATCTTCTGGCACCCGGCCGCCGTGACGCTGGACCATCGCGGTCGCTGCCTGGTGCAACCGCAGCGCTCGCCGGGGATAGCCCAGCCGCGCCCAGGCGCGGATCGCCTCACCCGGCGATGCGGCGGCCAGATCGCCCGGCGCGGGCCAGCGCTCGACCCAGAGCCTCCAGATCGGCAGTACCCGGGACACTGGGGTCTGCTGCAGCATCACCTCGCTGATCAGCACTTGCCAGGGAGGGCAGCCGGGCTCGCGCCAGGGCAGCTCCCGCGCGTTGGCCTGGTACCAGTCGAGCAACGGCTGCTGCAGGCCGATGTCTGCCTCGCTCAGATGTACCGCTCCAGAATGCTTGATTCGGCCAGCCGGGACAGGCCTTCCCGGACGGCGCGAGCACGCTGCTCCCCGACGCCGTCCACCAGCATCAGGTCGTCCAGGTTGGCCGCCAGCAGCTTCTGCAGGTCGCCGAAGTGGTCGACCAGCCGCTCCACGATGGCGGCCGGCAGCCGCGGCACCTTGGTCAGCAGCCGGTAACCCTTCGGGCTGACTGCGGCATCCAGGGCGTCGGCCCCGGCGGAGAAGCCCAGCACCCGCGCGACCAACCCCAGATCCACCAGCCCGCTGGAGGGGATGTCGCTGAGCGCTTCGGTCACGTCGTGGATCTGCTGCTCCCGGCGGGTGCTTTCCAGATAGTCGCGCACCACCAGGTCGCGATCCGGGCTGACGCCGCCGATCAGCTCGTCCAGTTGCAGGGAGAGCAACCGTCCGTCGGTGCCCAGTTCGACCACGTAGTGCGCGATCTCCTCGGAGATCCGGCGGACCATCTCCAGCCGCTGGATCACGATCGACACGTCCCGCACGGTGACCAGGTCCTCGATCTCCAGCGCGGACAGCGTGCTGGTCACCTCGTCCAGCCGGGCCTTGTAGCGCTCCAGGGTGGCCAGGGCCTGGTTCGCCTTGCCCAGGATCGCGTCCGAGCCTTCCAGCACGTACCGCATCCCGGCCACGTAGAGCGCCACGATCCGCATCGATTGGCTGACCGAAACCACCGGGAAGCCGGTCTGTTTGGCCACTCGCTCGGCGGTGCGGTGCCGGGTGCCGGATTCGGAGGTCTCGATCGAGGAGTCCGGCACCAACTGGACAGCGGCTCGAAGGATCTTGGTCACGTCCTGATCGGTGACGATGGCGCCATCCATCTTGGCCAGCTCGCGCAGCCGGGTGGCGGAGAACTCGACGTCCAGCACGAACCCGCCGGTGCAGACCTCGTCCACGATCTTGTCGAAGCCGAGCACGATCAGCGCTCCAGTCCGCCCGCGCAGGATCCGTTCCAGCCCGTCGCGCAGAGTGGTACCGGGAGCGACCGCGGCCAGGGTGTATCGCAACAACTCCTCTGCGGAGCGCTCCCCAGCCACGGGGCCGAGTGTATCGGCCGCCGGTTCCAGCGTCCGCCTGCTCATGGGGCCAACGCGAACGAGGCCCGCCGCAGCGCTGCGGACACGTCTGCCACTTCGAACAGGGTCATCCCCTCCGGTGCCAGGCCCTGCTCGGCCGAGCCGGCCGGGATGATCGCCTGCCGGAATCCGAGCCGGGCGGCCTCGTTCAGCCGCCGGGTGACCCCAGCCACGGGACGGACCTCCCCAGCCAGGCCCACCTCCCCGATGGCCACGTTGTCCATCCGGATCGGCGAGTCGGTGAAGGCTCCGGCCAGCGACATCGCAATGGCCAGATCGCAGGCGGGTTCGGTCAGCCGGGCACCACCGACGGTGGACGCGTAGACGTCCATACCCAGGATCCGCAGTCCCACCCGTCGCTCGAGCACCGCGAGAACCATGGCCACCCGGCTGGATTCGAGTCCGGATGTAGCCCGGCGGGGAATGGCACCGGCGGTCGGTGCGACCAGGGACTGAACCTCGCTGACCAGCGGCCGCCGGCCCTCCAGGGCCACCGTCACGCAGGTGCCGGGCACCGGTTCGGCGTGCCGGGACACGAACAGCCCGCTCGGATCGGCGACGCCGATGATGCCCACATCGGACAGGTCGAAGCAGCCGACCTCGTCGGTCGGCCCGTAGCGGTTCTTCACCGCCCGGACCATCCGCAACCGGGAGTGCCGGTCACCATCGAACTGGCAGACCACGTCCACCAGGTGTTCCAGCACCCGCGGACCGGCGATGCCGCCGTCCTTGGTGACGTGACCGACCAGCACAGTGGCCATCGCCCGCTCCTTGGCCACCCGGATCAGGGAGGCCGCCACCTCACGCACCTGTGACACGCTGCCCGCCGAGCTGTCCACGGCGTCGCTGGCCACGGTCTGCACCGAATCGACGATCAACAGGCTGGGCTGAGCGTGCTCGACCTGCCCGAGGATTGTGGCCAGATCGGTCTCGGCGGCCAGCAGCAGCCGGGGACGCAGGGCGCCGATCCGTTCGGCCCGCAGCCGCACCTGACTGGCCGATTCCTCACCGGTCACGTAGAGGACGGTGCGGCCGCCCGAGGCGGCCCGGGAGGCGACGTCCAGGAGCAGGGTGGACTTGCCGACGCCGGGTTCACCGGCCAGCAACACCACCGCTCCGCTGACCAGCCCGCCGCCCAGCACCCGGTCGAGCTCATCGACGCCGGTGGCCCAGCTGGTGGCCAGGTCGGGATCGACGTCCGCGATCGGCACCGCGGGCTTGGCCGCGGTACGGCTGCGAGTGAGCCCGGCCGGTGCCGCCCCCACCTCCTCGACCTTGCCCCAGGACTGGCACTCGCCGCAGCGCCCGACCCATTTGGCCGTGGTCCAGCCGCATTCGGTGCACCGGTAGCCCGGCCGCTCGGCTCTCTTGGCCTGCACCTTCTCGGCTGAACTCATGCCAGTGACCGTATCGGCGGCCCCCGACAGTTCCTCAGCCCGGGCCGATCCGGTCCTCCGGGGATGAGAACGGGATCGTGATCGTGGGACGGGTGTCGCCCGGCTGGGCAGCCAGCCCGGTCACCACCTGCGGCGTGATCTCCAGCGCCGTCTCGGTCACCCGCATGATCAGGAAGTGCTGGAAGAACGCGGGCCGGTCGGAGGAGAAGAACTCCGAGACCTTCTGCTGGATGATCCCGCGCGGCTGGTCGGTCGAGGGAAACACGAACTTGGCCCGGCGCCGGGTCACCGGGGGGAGATCCTGGCCGCCCAGGCTGGTCTCGCGCCATCGCAGCACGCGCTGCGCCGCCTCGATCGGGATCAGCGAGACCGATACGCCGTTCTCCGTGCGGTCCTCCAGATCCCGGTGTGACGGCTGGTCGAAGAACAGGTTGTGACCGCCGAGGAAGGCCAGATAGCCGCTGCTGATGGAGATCGCCCCGAGGGTGACGCCGATCGTCATCACCACCAGTCCGGTGCCGAGCCACATCCCGCGGTCCTGCGCCGCGAGCACCACCCCGATCAGGAGCGCCAGCAGCGGCGTGCCGATGTAGCGATAGTGGGCCGGGAAGCGCCGGCGCAGCGCGTCGATAGCGAAGACGCCGAGCACGACGATGGCCAAGCCCCAGCCGAAACAGACTGACACCCGGCCGATGTCGGCGAACCAGCCGTGATGGGCCGACCTGAACCAGGGCAGCGCGGCGAGCCCGGCCAGCGCCGCCGCGACCAGTTGAGCCGCCAAGGCAATCGTCTGTGACCGGCTGCGCCACCAGGACCGCCTGCGCTGTTTCCAGCCGATCAGGGTGGTGGCCAGCAGCACCGATGCAGCGACCGCCAGCCAGATCACGTCCGGGCCGGACCCGAATGTCCGCACCAGGATCGCTCCGGCCAGCCCGAGGGTGAGCAATCCGTAGACCGCTGAGGACAGCACCCGGTCGGTGGTTTGGGCCCCCATGATCGGGAGGGCGGCTGTCCGGACCTCGATCGAGGGTTCGCGCCACCAGCCGCTGCGCCGCTGCAGCGTGCCGATGACCGCGCCAGTCACCGTCACCACCGCCCAAGCGACCGAAAGCCGCCGCGCCTCAATGCTGTTGAGCTGCCAGGCGATCAGCGAGCCACCCGCGCCCAGCAGCGTGGCCACCCCGGCCACCAGGGCCCGGTAGACGCGCAGCCGGCCCCGGTGAGCGGTGCTGATCCGTCGCGGCGGGGCCAGCTGGGGGAAGACGGCCCGGGCGGTAGCCAGCACCGCCGCCAGCCCGAGACAGC
>CALMAR010000288.1 GCA_937859855.1 uncultured Kineosporia sp. | reverse complement strand
CCCGCCGGCCCCCCCCCCCCCCCGCCGCGGGGCCGCCCCCCCCCCCGGGAACCGGCTGGTGAGATTGTCGAACAGCTGGCGCTGCTCGTTGTGCCGCGGCAGCACTGCCGACCCGGAGGAGACCAGCTCCATCCGCAGCACCGGCAGTGACATCACTGCCAGCGCCGCCAGCACGATCCACACCACCAGCACCGGGACACGCTGTACCAGCTGGGCCAGCCGGGAGAACGCGCCCTGCTCGCGGGCCACGTCGCGCAGCGCGGTCACGATCCGGCGCAGCCCCGGCACCCGCGCGATCAGGCCCGGCCGGGAGATCCGGTTTCCGGCCAGCGACAGCAACGCTGGGATCAGGGTCAGCGCGGTCAGCAGGGCCACCGCCACCACGCTCACCCCGGCGGCACCGAGCGCCTGCAGGAAATTGGCCCGGAACAGCAGCAGCCCAGCCAGGCTGATTGCCACCGTCATGCCACTGAACAGAATGGTCCGCCCGGCCGAGCTCATGGTCGCGCTCAGCGCGTCCTCCCGCTGCTGGACGTTCAGCCGGGCGTCCGGCCCGGCACCCGGCCCGCCGGCGCGCAGGCCCAGCTCCTCCCGGAACCGGCTGACCAGCAGCAGCCCGTAGTCGATGCTGAGACCCAGGCCCATCACGGTGATCACGTTGACCGTGCTGACGTCCAGCACCAGGAAGTAGGAGAAGCCGAGCACGATCGCCATGGCTCCGGCGATGGCACCGATCGCACCCACGATCGGCAACGCGGCGGCCAGGAACCCGCCGAAGATGACGATCATCATGGCCAGGCTGACCGGCAGGGCGATCCCTTCGCCGGTGCGCAGGTCCTGCTCCACCTGCTGGACCGCCTGGTGCAGGATCTGCGTTTGGCCACCGATGTAGGCCCGCGACCCTGGCACCTGGTCCGGTACCTGCTGCAGCCTGCGGGTCACCTCGGCGAGGGAATCGGCTTCGGATGGCAGCCCGGGCTTCAGCGTGACCACCATCACCACAGCGCGCTGGTCGATGGCCAGGAACGGCAGTGACCGGGCGTCGTAGGGGGCGCCCCGGGCGGCCAACGCATCCTGCACGTTCTGCACGTCCGGCCGGGCCCGCAGCTCGGCCCGGGCCTGGCCGAAGGCGCTCCTCAGCTGGGCCGAGCCGGCGTCCACCCGGTCCAGCAGCAGGGTGACCGAGTCGCCGCCGGCCGGCGGCAGCCGTTGCAGCAGCTTCACCCCGTCCAGGGTCTGGCCCGGTACGCTGACCGGACCGCTGGTCAGCCGGTCGAACAGGGGTTGCCCGAACACTCCGCCGAAGGCCGCCAGGCCGGCGGCCACGATACCGATCAGCCACAGCACGATCACCACCCGCGGGTGGCGGCTGATCACGCGACCTGCGGAGCCGAGCATGGAGCGAGTCCTTCCGATGGTGGTCATGGTGTCGCATGGCTGAGTTGTTCTCCATGCCTGACCCGGCCCCGCCTGCTAGCGCCCCGGTGCGGGAACCGGGCCCGTCCGGCCTGGCGTCGTTGCCGCTGGCGGCCCGGATGCGGCCCCGGTCGCTGGAGCAGCTGGTGGGCCAGGAGCATCTGGTCGGGTCGGGGACGCCGCTGCGCCGGCTGGCCGAGGGGGCGGACGGACTGGCCGGGCCGGCCTCGGCCATCCTCTGGGGACCGCCCGGGTCGGGCAAGACCACGATCGCGCACGTCGTGGCCAGTACGGGCGGGCGCCGGTTCGTCGAGCTGTCGGCCGTGACCGCGGGGGTGAAGGACGTGCGCCGGGTGATGGACGAGGCCCGGATCGCGCGGGAGCGCCAGGACCTGGGCACCGTGCTGTTCCTGGACGAGATCCATCGGTTCACCAAGGCTCAGCAGGACGCCCTGCTGCCCGGAGTGGAGAACCGCTGGGTGGTGCTGATCGCCGCCACCACGGAGAACCCGTCGTTCTCGGTGATCTCACCGCTGCTGTCCCGCTCGCTGCTGCTGACCCTGCGGCCGCTGGACGGGCCCGCCATCGAGGGCCTGCTGCGCCGGGCGGTGCAGGATCCGCGCGGCCTGGACTCATCGGTAGAGATCAGCGACGACGCGATCGGGCATCTGGTCCGGCTGGCGGACGGCGATGCCCGCCGCGGGCTGACCACCCTGGAGGCGGCAGCGGGCAGTGCGCTGGCCCGGGCGCAGGAAGCGGACAGTCTCGCCGGCCCGGTCGTGATCGAGCTGGAGGATGCCGAGCGAGCCCTGGACCGGGCCGCGGTGCGCTACGACCGCGCCGCCGACCAGCATTACGACGTCACCAGCGCGCTAATCAAGTCGATCCGCGGCTCGGACGTCGACGCCGCCCTGCACTACCTGGCCCGGATGCTGGAAGCCGGTGAGGACGCCCGGTTCATCGCCCGCAGGCTGGTGATCGCGGCCAGTGAGGAGATCGCGATGGCCGACCCTTCGGCACTGCAGACCGCCGTGGCCGCTGCCCAGGCAGTACAGCTGATCGGGATGCCGGAGGCCCGGATCAACCTGGCCCAGGCCGTCGTCCACCTGGCGATGGCGCCCAAGTCCAATGCCTCGTACCTGGCCCTGAATGCCGCCGTGGCCGACGTCCGGGCGGGACGGGGTGGCCCGGTGCCGGCCAGCCTCCGCGACGGGCACTATCCCGGAGCTCGGCGGCTGGGCCATGCGCAGGGCTATCGCTACGCCCACGACGACCCGCGCGGCGTCGTCCAGCAGCAGTACGCCCCGGACGACATCACCGGGCGTGATTACTACGCGCCCACCGACCGCGGCGGGGAGAAGGGAATGGCCGAGCGGCTGGCCCGGCTGCGGTCGGTCCTGCGCGGTGGAGGCGAGCCTCAGCCGCGATAAGGTCACGGCATCCGGACTCGAAACACGTCCGATCGGCCAGAGGAACTGAGAGGGGTCACATGTCCGGCGGTAGCATCGCGGCTCTGATCGCGGCCGTGGCCTTCGTCCTGCTCGTCGGTGCTCTGGCCTATCCACTGATCAAGCTGGGCCAGGTGCTGGAGGAAACCCGGCACACCGTGCGCGGGCTCTCCGACGGTGCGCTGCCGTTGCTGGCCGAAGTGACCACCACCGTCAGCTCGACCAATCAGCAGCTGGGCAAAGTCGACACCATCACCGACAACGTGGCGTCGGTCTCCACCAACGTCTCCGCACTGACGTCGCTGTTCGCGGCGACACTGGGTTCCCCGGTGGTCAAGGTGGCCGCGTTCAGTTACGGCGTGCGAAACGCACTGTCCGGCCGGAGGTCCGGCCGCCGGTCCAGCCGGAAATCGTAGAGAGGGCGGTCATCCGTGCGCCGACTGTTCTGGGCCTGCCTGGGCGCTGCTGCGGGCATCTTCCTGGTGCGGAAACTGACCCGGGCGGTGGAGGCATACACCCCTGCTGGTCTGGGCCGAACCGCGGCCGGCCTGCAGGCCGGACTGCGCGACCTGGCCGACGCCGTCCGCGAGGGGATGTCGCAGCGCGAAGAGGAGTTGCGGGGGGCGGTGGGGGCGGACGCGGCCGCCCCCCCGGGGGGGTGGTACGCCGGGGGGGGGGACGGCCGCGGGCCGCCGGCGCGGGCG
>CALMAR010000287.1:549-4184 GCA_937859855.1 uncultured Kineosporia sp. | reverse complement strand
GCCTCGATGCGGCCCGGCGGCGGCGTGGTGCCGTGACCGGCTCGGGGGCCTGGAACAGGGGCATGGCGATGGCCGGGCCAGAGGACTCCACGGCCACAGTGGCCGGGTCGGCGGACGGCGCAGAGACCGGGGCGGCGGGTGCTTCTGAGCCTGCCTCAGCCGGGATCTCAGCAGGCGTCTCAATGGGCTCACCGGTGTCACTGGGCGCAGCCGCGCTCCGGCGGCGGCGCCGGACACTTTTCACCGGAGCGGCGGCAGCTTCGGGATCTGGCCTGACCTCCGGCACCGGCACGCCGCGGGCCGCCTCGACCGCAGGCTCGATCCCGTCGACTGTGGGCCCGGCCATCTGGACTGCGGGTTCGGCTGCCTTGGCGGTGCGCTTGCGCGGCGTCCGGGTGCGCTTGGCCGGCTGTGCTTCCTCGGCGGCATCGCTGCCATCCAAGGCCGAACCGCCCGGCTCGGCGGGGTCAGTTGACTCAGCCGGCTCAGCTGCTTCAGCGGCTCGCGTCCGGGCTCGGCTGGCCCGCTTACGCGGAGTGCGCGCCGGTGCCGGTCCGCCTGGTTCTTCGGCAGGCGCCGTTGCCGGTTCGATCGATCCGGCCGGTTCGCCCCCTGGCTCGGTCACCGGCTCATCTCGGTCTTCGTCCAGCGCCACGGGCGTTCTCCCGTTCCAAACCCCGGGCTCCGATCACACCGAAGTCGGGGCCGCGCGGGGCCTTCTCGTCAGGTCGCCAGATCGTCTGACCCAGCGGAAGCCGTTGTGCTACGCCCATCCACGGCAGCCAGCGGATCGGCCACCGAACCATGTAACTCGTCGAGTGGCCCCTGCGCCAGCCGCGTCATCGAAGGCGATGACGGAGGCGCGAAGCCGGCCACTACGTGAAGCGCGGTCAGGATGTCGTCGGGGCGTACGGCCGGTGTGGTGTGCCGTACGACCAGTTGCAGTATCGCACAGGCGGGTGCCGTACTTGATGCCGCAACTGCGACGGCCGCTGTATCGATCGGCTCAATGTCGAGCCGGATGATCGCCTGGCGCGCGTCGAAGGTGCGCAGACCGGACTTGGTCATCCTCTGCACGTCGACCCGATCGGCCTTCATCAGCAGATCGGCTGCGGCCCGGACCTCCGCCTGGATATCCGCCTGCTCCGGCCCGACCGCACCTGGAATCCCAATCCGCCAGACCGAGGCTTCCAGCCGGTCGGCCAGACCAGAGCCTTGGGCCTCGACCGCGCGCACAACGTCCAGGCCGTCCGGCAGAGCGGCGTCCAGGGCGGCCCGGATCTGCTCGGGATCGCAGCGACGGGCCAGCGCGATCTCCAGGTACTCCGCCTCACTGGCCGCGCCGGTGGCCGCCGCCCCGGCATAGGAGACCCGTGGATGCGGGCTGAATCCGGCCGAGTACGCCATCGGCACCGCACAGCGTCGCAGTGCCCGCTCGAAGGCCCGCTGGAAGTCGCGGTGACTGGCGAAACGCAGCCGCCCGCGCTTGGCGTAGTGCACGCGGATCCGCTGCACCGCTGGCGGCGGAGGCGGACCTTCCGGGCTGCGGGCCACCACTCGAATCTACTTCAGCCAGACCGCGCGGCGGATCAGCGGATCGGTTCAGCGATCACCACGATGTTGTCCCGATAGTGATGGGCCTTGCGATCGAACGGGCCGCCACAGGTAATCAGCACCAGCCGCTGGGACACGTCCTGCGCGAACGCGCCGGTTTCGGCCGCCAGCCGGGCCTTGAGAATCTGCTGCACCCGGGTGACCCGGTACTGCTGCTGAACGCCCGGGTGGGATCCCTTCACGGTGATCACGGCCCCGGTCTTCACGTGCGCCATCTCCGCCAGTACGCCCTTCTTGTGGTACTGCCTGGAGTCGACGTGCCCGGCCAGCACCACTCCCCCGTAACGCTCCCCGGACTGGGCTCCCCCGGTCCACCAGCCGACCTGCCCGGGATCATCGGGCACGGCCAGGGTGCCGTCCGGGCGTACGTCCGCCGGTGTGATCGGTGAGCTATGGCCGGATGGCAGTACCAGCACAGCGGGCTGGAAGCCGGAATAGTCCCCGGGCCCGGCCACCTGGGCCTCCACGCCACCTCCGGGCACGGCGGCCCCGCCCGGAGCTGACTTGGGGGGCAGCACACTTCCATCGCTGAGGTGCCCGCCGCCGTGCAGGTTCCAGCCCGAGGCGGACGACGTCGACGCCACCACCGGCGCGATCCGGTCCTGATCGTTGGCACGCGCGGTGGTTCCCGCTGAACGCAGCCCGAAGCCCACAGCCCCGAGGACGACGACCAGCGCGCACCCGCAGACCGTGAGCCAGAGCTGGCGCCTGGTCACGGCCAGCACCTCGAGCCGATCAAGGCAGCCACCGGCGAAGAGACCCGCAGCCGCTGGTCAAGCGGGCGACGACGACCGGCGGAACCGGCGAAGGCCGCCAGCCCCGGCCGCTCCCAGCAGCACGACGCTGGCCAGCGCCCAGCCCAGCCAGCCGGGACGATCCGACGTGAACTCGGTGGCGGCTTGGCCGCCGTCGCCGGTCTGCACCATGCCAGGCGCTCCCGAACCCTTGGTGGACACCGGGATGGCGTGCACGATCGCGTCCATGGTGCCCTTGCTGACGTCACCGATGGCGAAGACCCGGGTCAGGGTTCCCGCCTTGACGCTAAGGTCGACCGGCCCGAGGATCGCATCGCCCTTCGTGGCGGCCGGTACAACTTCGACCTTGTAGGTGGCGGCCGGCACCACGACGGTCAGGGCTTCGGAGTTCGCCACGTTGCTGAACAGCACGTCACCGTTCACTTTGATGTCGGCCGGTGGAGCCGCGGCGGTGTGCGCGACCGCCAGTCTGACCTTGCCCGGAGAGACCGAGGCGATGTCGTTCTTGAAGGCGGTGATCTCCGGCGCGTCGGTGGCCGACGTGGCCGGATGCGCAATCACGTCGACGCTCTCGCCGGCCGCCACCTTGACATCGCTCGTCGTGTCCCCGACGACGACCTTGTGGTTGCCCGGATCGAGCTTGACCGGTCCGATGATCGCCTTGGGTGCGGCGTTGCTCATCACCGTGTGGCCATCAACCTTGACGTCCAGGCGCTGGTCATTGATGCCCTGAATCACGAACAGCCGTCCGCTGGCTGATGCCGCCTGCGCAGGAAGCGCGAACAACCCGGCTGCGCCGGTCGCCAGTGCGAGTCCGGCGACGGCCGGAACCGCTGCGCTTCGCCAGATTCTCCGGCGACCTCGCTTCGTAGCCTTTTGCCCCATTGGTCCCACCTCCATCGCCTATCGCCCCGTCGCTGATTCCAGTGACCGGACGGCATTTCCTAGATGACGCTCACACCCTGTCACTCCAGACCTCCAGATGGCTGCCAATCAGCAAGATTCTCACTGGCTGCTCGCTGGTTGACGGCTAACCTAACCTGGTAGCGACTGGCAGTGACGACACGGTCCGGCACAGGGACGGTGCTGGCCACAGCCGCCGGAATGCCGAGGAGGGATCGAGTGGCCTTCGATCGCGATGCCACCAGAGCTGCCAAGGCACGCAGGCGCGCGCTGCGCCTGGCTCTGCGGGCCAATGGCCGATCTGCTCGCGGACCCAATGTGCTGACTCGTTTCCCGATGCAGCCGGACGGCCTGGCCGACGGC
>CALMAR010000287.1:0-539 GCA_937859855.1 uncultured Kineosporia sp. | reverse complement strand
GGGGAGGGATAGGCCAAGGTCTTTGGCTAGGGGGCGGCCTATGGGCGGTTCGCCGTGCGGGGGGGCCTGGCGGTACGGGCCGAGCCGGAGAATCAGGCGACCCGGAATGCGGACGACGATGAGCAGACCTTGCCGCCGCTGGGTGCCTGGACCACTCCGGTGCTGCCGGCCCAGTTCGTCACAGCCGACGAGCTGGCCGAGCAGGGCACCGAAGCCGAACGGCTGACGACCGAACTGGCCGGAGTGCGGCAGATGCTGGACATGCCGCTGCTGCGAGTTCCACCGGAACAGCGCCATTTCCGCCCGTGGCTGCGTTTCGCGGTGATCGCAGTGATGCTGCTGATCGTCATCGCCGCAGTGGCGGTCACCGGGCTGGTGCTGAACCGCAGATCCGGGCCGGACGGCGCCTCGACCGCCGGCTCGAAGACCGTTAGCGGAGATACCTCCGGCACTGCGCCCGCCAGCGGCCCGGCGACCGGCGTCGGCGGCCAGCTCGGTGGCCTGCCCACCTCCGGGCCCGGCATTGACGGGGCCGGCAC
>CALMAR010000286.1 GCA_937859855.1 uncultured Kineosporia sp. | reverse complement strand
TGGCCGAGCTGCTCGGCCACTGCTGACCGCCATCGCACCGGACCACCTCCGCGCCGCCGGTAGCACGCTCGGAGTCCTGGCCCTCGTCTCCACGGGAACCGGCATCCCCGTCGTGCCCGAGCACGTGGCGATGCCCAGGTCGGCTATCGACCGCTCGAGGACGCAGGTGAGCTGGCGTTCATCACTGCGATCCGGCACGGTGACGCGACACCGGTGGTGCAGGAGCTGCTGCGGATCAGCGGGCTCCGGGTCGGTGGTCGAGCGCCATGGCACGTGTAGGTGGCGGAAGTCGGCGAAGAATGTGGCCTCTGAATACGCCGTGGACGCGGGCGGCCTTCGTCGGTTGGTGCTCCGGCCGCGCGGAACGTTATGCGGCCGTCAGAACACACGAGGACGCATCCGATTCGGCTGATCTCCGGTCGAGAGCGCGATCGCGTGGGACGTGCGAGAACTGGGGCGGACGGTGGCGCTCACCTGGGCGCGCAAGATGCGAGCGTGGTCCATCGCGTGCCCCGTGGAATCGCGGACGACCCGCTGTTCCTCAGCATGGTGACGCCGCGCGCTCCACGATGTCCGCGGTTTGCTGCGGCTGCGACAGAAACGGCGAGTGGCTGGTGGGCAGGTGCACGATCTTCGACCCCGCCAGGCGGGCGAAGCCCTCCTGCATGAACTGTGGAAGGACGGCGTCCTGCTCGGTCACCACGTAGGTCGAAGGGACCTCGCGCCATGCCGGGTGCTGCACGGTGTCGGAGAACGCGCGGTTGCTCTGCGGACGGAGCCGCGCAACGCAGGATTCCGCCAGCGATGGGTCGACGTCGTCGTAGAACAGGCGTTTCGGCGGCATCGCTGCCGTTCCTGCCGAGTGCACCGCACCACCGATGACGAGCCAGTCAGGGTGCCCCCCACCGAGCGCGGACACGAGGGATCGTCCCTCTTCGACGACGAAGGCGGCCAGGAACACGATCCCGCGCACGAGGTCCGATCGCGCCTCGGCCGCCGGCAGGCCGCCGTAGGAGTGCGCAACGATCTCCACGGGCTTGCCGATCGCCGTGATCGCATCCTCTATCGCCCGGGCGTCATCCGCCAGCCCGTACCGCTCGGGGTTCGGCGCATTGACCGTCGGGAGATCGACGAGGTGTGTCTCCCAGCCGCGTGCGCGGAGCACTGCATCGAGCGGCTCCCAGCACCAGCCTCCGTGCCAGGAGCCGTGAACGAGCAGCAGCGCTGGTCGATCTTGATCGGTCTGGCTCACGGGTGGTCTCCGCTCACGTCGGGCATCGTCGCCCGTGCTGACAACACTAGACAAGTCCTCGAGGCTGCGCGGCGATAAGGGCTCGGACGGCGCGGACGATCGTGGTGATCTCCCGGCAAATACCGACCTCGCGCCGGCACCGATCAGAGCACGCCGTCACTGAATCTCCAACGGAGTCGGGTCCGCCCCCTCCTCCGCCCTGGCAGTCGCTGCTCCTCGGACGAGCGCGCCCACGGGCGCTGTTTGGACGAGACGTCGCCGAATGCGCCGAGAGGGTGCGGTCAGTTCGTGGTCGAGCTCGGTGTACCGGTGAAACGCCCGGAGCGCCGGCCAATCGCCGGGCAGGTGCCGGAGGGGCAGGTGTGGATCCGTTCGTGTTATCTGCGCCCACTCGCTGCGAAGGAGCAGTTGGCGACCGAGCGGGGACGCGGGAAGATCGGCGGCATTGTCCCGGCCAGACCAGCGAGCGAGGAACGTGTGGTAGCGCTCGGCGAGCGCCCGGACGTCGAACGCATCGTCGATCAGTTCCGCGTTGTCCGTCGGGGCGGTCGAGATCGCCGTGAAAGCGCGGATCGCCGACGACAGATGGAGGTCGAGCTGTAGTTGCTCCACGTCCACCCGTCCGGCGGCAATCCACATTCCGTTCTGCAGTGGTCCAAAACCGCGCCACACCAGTCGAGACCGCAGCTGGTGCCGCAGGTCCCGCCGCTCCTCGGGGAGGCTGAACGATACCAGCGTCCATGTGCCGTCCCATTCGCGCGCTGGCGACCGGAGGACCGTATCTTGGCCGTCCTTCAGCACAGCAGTGCCGTGCGCGGTGAGCGCGTAGAAGGACTCGCGGCCGGATCGGTAGCGTTCGACGACGCCTCGATCGCACATCCGGGTCAGCGCTGAGCGGGCAGCCTGTGAGGCGACGCCGGCCTCTGCGAGCGCACCGACGACCGAGGACGCCGCGATGGCGCGCGGCCGGTCGAACACGGTCAGGCCCAGCAGCATCAGCGCGAGGAAGTGGGGTCTCGCGGCCCGAGCGATGTCCGCTGCGGACGAATCGGGATCGGCGGTCCTCCCCGTATGTGCCATCGGTTGATTGTACGGCTTCCGCGCCTCACGCGGAGCACACGGCGCGATGCATGAACTTGACGCTCGTTAGGAAGATGCATAACGTTGTCGCTCGTTCAATCTCGACGAGGAGGGGTTTCGATGACGACCCAGGACGTGGACGCTGAGCCTTCGACCGTGCCTGACGGGCGATCACTCGGCTCCTGGAAAGCCGTCGTGGCCACGGAGGCCGACGGGATTGCCTGGGTCGTGTTGAACCGCCCCGAGAAGCGCAACGCGATGAATCCGACCCTGAACGAGGAGATGCTCGAGGTCCTGGACGCCGTCGCGGCGGACGAGGCGTCGAAGGTCCTCGTGCTGACCGGAGCCGGGAATGCGTTCACCGCCGGGATGGACCTGAGGGAGTACTTCCGGGAGCTCGACGGGCTGCCCCTGGCTCAGCAGGAGATCCGTCGGCGGCCGGCCCACGAGTGGCAGGGTCCGCGCCTCCGGGGGTTCCCGAAGCCGACCATCGCGATGGTGAACGGGTACTGCTTCGGCGGCGGGTTCACCCCGCTTGTATCCTGCGACGTCGCCGTCGCCGCGGAAACCGCCATCTTCGGACTGTCCGAGGTGAATTGGGGGATCATCCCCGGCGGGAACGTGCCGCAGGCGATCGTTCAGACGATGAGCCTGCGCGATGCCCTGTTCTACAGCATGACCGGCGAGACGTTCGACGGGCGGCGCGCAGCCGAGATGCGGCTCGTCACCGAAGCCGTGCCGGCTGACGCGCTCAGGGCCCGTGTGGTCGAGATCGCGGAACTGTTCAAGTCGAAGAACCCGACGGTCCTGCGGGGCACGAAGGAGGTCGTCCGCCACATCCGCACGATGGGGTGGACCGAGGCGGAGGACTACATCAACACGAAGCTCGCCGCTGCGATCGCCAACGACCCTGAGCGGGGGCGGGATCGCGGGCTGACCCAGTTCCTCGACGAGAAGTCGATCAAGCCCGGACTGCAGGGCTACTCCCGACCGGCCGAATGATGCCCGAAACCAGGTCCGAGGACGGAGTCGGAACCCCCCTCCTCGATGGCCTGCTTCGACCGGAGTCCATCGCCGTGCTCGGCGTCTCGGCTCGCGCCGATGCACCCTCCCGGTCCGTCCTGCGCAACCTGGTCGCCGGCCGCTACACGGGCCAGCTCCACCTCGTCGGCCGATCCGGGGGAAACCTCGACGGACATCCCGTGCTCTCCGAGGTCGAGGCCCTGCCTGAGCCGGTGGACCTCGCGATTCTCGCGGTACCGGCCGCCGTCGCGGTCGATACTGTCGGTCGCCTCGCGGGTCGAGCGCGGTCCGCCGTCTGCTTCGCGTCGGGGTTCGCCGAGACGGGGACCGAGGGGCGCCTGTTGCAGGATCGGCTCGCGGATGCTGCGCGTGACGCGGGCGTCCGTCTGCTGGGTCCCAACTGCCTGGGGTTCTCCAATCACGTCGACGACGTATTCGTCCGCATGACCCCGATGACCGCGCCGGATCCGATGGAGCGAGACAGGGGCCCGGCGGTGGCCATCGTCGCGCAGAGCGGCTCGATCGGCGCCCACCTCGTCGGGTCGTTGACCGCGCGAGGGGTTCCCGTCGCCTACTCGGTGTCGACTGGCAATGAAGCCGACCTCGATCTGGCCGATTTCGTCGCTGCGTTCGCGCATGACGACGCCGTCGGAGTGGTCGCCGTCTACGCGGAGCAAATCCGGCGGCCGTCCGAGTTCGTCGCGGCGGTCGAAACGGTGGGAGCAGCGGGTCGACACATTGTGGTGCTCCACCCGGGCCGGACCGAGGCGTCGCGGTCGACCGCTCGGTCGCACACCGGCGCGATGAGCGGGGACGTCGCCGTGATCAGCGCGATCATCGCCGACCGAGGCGCGGTCGTCGTACCGGCACTCGAGGAGCTGATCGACGTGGCGGAGTTGCTGCGGAGCGGCGTGCGGCCGAGGCCGGGGGGACTCGTATCGATCAATGGGTCCGGGGCTATGGGCGTCCTCATGCAGGATGCGGCCAGCGACGCCGGCGTACCACTCGTCGAGCTGTCCGTCACCGCGACGCGCAAGCTTCGCGAGGAGCTTCCCGACTTCCTGGTGGCGACGAATCCGCTGGACCTTGGTACGGGGCTCGCGATCGATCCGGGGATCGTCGGCAGGTCAGCCGCGGCGGTCGCGGGCGATCCAGGAGTGGGAGCGGTGCTGGTGACGCTGCCGTACCTCTCACGTGGGTCCATGACGACCGCCGTCGAAGGGTTCGGACGCGCGGTCGCCGACACGAAGGTGCCTGCGATCCTCTCGATGGCGGAGGAGGGCCGGCCGCTGTGGCCGGAGGCGGTCGAGGCCGCCTCGCGTCTCGGCGTCGTCCTGGCGCGCTCGCCCGAACGAGCGCTTCGGACACTGACGCGTGTCCTCCAAGCCGTGCCTGAGCAGCGCCGACGCCGCCCAGCTCACCCTCGCGAAGGAGCGCTCGATGTTCCCTCCGGCGTCGTACTCGAGTGGCGCGGGAAGGAGTTGCTCCGCGCCCGGGGCTTCCCCGTACCGCGGGGGGCGCTCGCGCGGACCGCGGAGGAGGCCGTCCGCATCGCGGCGCGCATCGGCGGTCCGGTGGCCATGAAGGTGCAGGCCCCATCCATCCAGCACAAGTCCGACTCGGGCGGCGTCGCGCTCGCCGTTTCGGGTGAGGCGGACGTCCGGGATACCTTCGCGGGGGGGGGGGGGGGCGCGGGGGGGGTGGGGGGGGGGGGCGGGGGCGGGGGGGGGCGGGGCTCCCGCCGCGCGGCGCGCCCGCCCCGCGGGCCATGTGGCGCTCGACGGCGTGCTCGTGGAGGCCATGCAGCCGCCTGGCGTCGAGCTGCTGGTGGGCGCGATCCGGGACCTCCAGTGGGGACCGATCCTGTCCGTCGGCCTCGGAGGGATCTGGACCGAGGTGCTGCATGACGTCTGCCTGATCCCGGCGGACCTGCACCCCGAAGCGATTGCGGCGTCGATCGAACGGCTGCGAGGCGCCGCGGTCCTCACGGGCGGCCGCGGAATGGCGGCTGCCGATCTCGCCGCGGCCGCAGACGTCGTCGCCCGCACCGGCGACCTCATCCTCGCGCATCCCGAGATCAGGGAGGTCGACCTGAACCCAGTGATCGTCCGGCCCGATGGTGCGGTCGTCGTGGACGTCCTCCTCGTCATCGGTGCCCCGGCCCCGTCAACGCCAGCCGACCACGCCGCGCGACTCGCGAGCAATCCGGCCAGTTGAACCAGAGGAGCACTCCATGACCCTGACCACCACTCAGCAGTCCCTCCAGGACGCCATCGACGAGGCGGGGGGCGCGATCCCCCTGATGCGGTCCTCCACCACCGGGGCGTACCCGTTCCCGATCCCGCCGGAGTTCACCAGCTGGCGCGACGAGCAGGCGGCGTGGAAGGCGACCGCGGTGCTGTTCGACCAGTCCCATCACATGACGGACATCTCCTTCCGCGGGCCGGACGTCCGCCGGCTCCTATCCGAGATCGCCGTGAACGACTTCTCGACCTTCGGCCGGGATCGCGCCAAGCAGATGGTCGTCTGCAGCGAAGAGGGTCACCACATCAGCGACGGCATCGTGTTCGGGCTCGAGGACGACCTCGTCAGCATCGTCGGCAATCCGCTCCTGCCGCACTGGGTCGCCTATCAGGCCGAGACCGGCCGGTACGACGTCGAGGTGCTGCGCGATGAGCGAACGCTCGCCAACCGCGGGCCGCGTCGGCTGTTCCGCTTCCAGGTGCAGGGTCCCGAAGCGCTGAAGATCGTCGCTGAGGCGAGCGACGGCACGCTGCTGGCGATCCCCTTCTTCCGCATTGGGTCCTTCCGGATTGCCGGACGCGCCGTGCGAGCGCTGAACCATACGATGACCGGGAAGCCCGGCCAGGAGTTCACGGGGCTTGAGATCTTCGGGTCGGTCGAGGACTCCGAGCCGGTCCGCGACGCGCTCCTGGCCGCTGGCGCCAACCACGGCCTGCGCCAGGGCGGCGCGATCGCCTACTCGACGACGGCGACGGAGTCCGGGTGGCTGGGCACCCCTTTCTCCGCCATCTACCTCGACGACTCGATGACGGAGTATCGCCGGTCGATCGCTCGGAACAGCTTCGAGGGCTCGGCGTCGGTCGGCGGCAGCTTCTCGCCTTCCGACCCGATGGACTACCTGCTCACGCCGTACGACCTCGGCCTCGGTCGCGTGGTGAAGCTCGACCACGACTTCATCGGTCGCGACGCGCTGGCCCAGCTCACCGAGGACGACCATCGCCGCAAGGTGTGGCTCCGCTGGAACGACGACGACGCGGACGCCGCCTGGCGGGACAACCTGTTCGGGTCCGCGCCCGTGCCCAAACTGCTCAAGGTGCCGTTCACTGGGTACTCGACCTTCGAGTACGACTCCGTCCTCCGCGGTGAGACGCACGTCGGGGTCTCGAACCGGTGCAACTACACCGTCAACGTCGGCGGCTACCACTCGCTCGCGGTCCTGGACCGGGCCGCAGCTCAGGACGGGACCGAGGTGGAGCTCGTCTGGGGCGAGCCCGACGACGCTCCGGAGAAGCCCGCAGTCGGCCCGCACCGCCAGGTCCGCATCCGCGCGACCGTCCGCACCGATTCCCCGGTTCGACGGTGATCTCCGGGGGAGGCGTCGCCAATGAGGGGCGCGCATGCGGCCATCTCCACGTCGGGCACATCCCCGGGTCCGCAGGCTGGAGGACAGGATGCAGGTGGCGGGAAGCCCCCGTCGAGAGGCCGCGGCGCTCCGAAGCCGGCGCCTACCGTTTCCGATCAGGAGCGAGTACACGAACTGGCGCGACGAGCAGGCGGCGTGGAACGGAGACCGCCGTGCTCTTCGCCCGGTCGCGTCACATGACTGTCATCTACTTCTGGGGCCCGGACGCGTCGCAGCACGGTCCTCACGGGGCGAGGCATGGGTGACAGCTTCCGAGCCCTCGGCGCCGGACTTGTCAATGTCACGGTCGCAACGCCCGCCTCCTTCGCCCCGCTAGCCCTGAAGGGGCTCAGTCCGTTCAGTGGGCATCCGATCGAGGAGTTGCGCGCCATCGCGATCCTTCCGCATCGGGACGCGATGATCGCTGTCGCGCGGGCGGACCTGGGCTTCCGCACACTGGCGGACGCTGCCAGCCACGACGAACCCTTGCGCATCTCGCTCGGCGCCGGCATGCCGATGGATTCATGGGACTCGGCGCGTGGCTGCGCCGCCTGGCCGCGATCCAGGACCCGCCCCGCGTCGTCGACCTCAGCCCATCAGCCTCGGGTGGGCCGCCGTGACCGGCGCAGGGCTGGGTGTCCCGGCGGGAACGGCGATGGCCTGCGGGACGGTCTTCGGGACCGGGCTGGCGCTGATCGCGTTCGGGCTGCGCCCGCGGCGCCCGGCCCTGGCCAAACTCCTCGACCGGCTCCAGCACCCGCCTGGCCCGGCGCTGACCCGCGGGGACCGGGCGACATCTTCTGCTGCAGCACCTCCGCCAAGGCCCGGACGGCGAACTTCGAAGCGCAGTAGGCGCTGTAGCTGGGGACTGCCGTCAACCCGAAACACTTGATACGAAAACCAACTGACCGCTCGACTCGATCAGGTGTGGCAGGAACGTTTTCGCTGTGTTGAAGGTCCCGACGGCGTTCACCAGCAACACATGCTCGAAGTCGGCCTGCTCCCTGCTGACAACATCCCGGTGTGGATCACATAGGCAAGGCAAAAGACCCGATCGACCCGGCCGAACCGATCCAGCACATCCTGCACTGCGCGGACGAGCGCATCCCCATCCGTAGCTCCGAGGTCGGACATGTGAACGGTCTAAGCCGGAACGTCACTTGGGATCAGGTTGTCCAGGCGAGTTCCGCGACTTCGGGATTCTATGCGTGTGAAGAGCTGCGTCCGCAGATTGTCCGTGAACAGCCGGTGGCCATCGGATCCAGTCGGGGGCAGCCGGACGGTGAGCAGGCGCCGATCAGTCGGGCGAGAACGCCAGGCTCGCAGGTCAGCGCCGGAAGTGACTGGTAGCGGAGGCGGACGGGAATCGAACCCGCCTGGCCGAGCTACTCGGCCACGTCGGTTTTGAAGACCGCGGGGAGCACCAGCTACCCATACGCCTCCTAGGCTGGCCAGTATGACCGCTACCACGCAGATCCGGCTGACCCAGTACGCGCACGGCGGCGGTTGCGCATGCAAGATCCCGCCGGGTGAGCTGGAAACCGTTGTGGCGGGCCTGATTCGCCCGGGCTCGGCCGGGATGAACAGCAAACTGGTGGTCGGCCTGGACGGCGGTGATGATGCCGCGGTGGTCGTGACCCCGGCCGGAGCGCTGGTCGCCACCGCCGACTTCTTCACCCCGGTGGTCGATGATCCCTACGACTGGGGGCGGATCGCCGCCGCCAATGCGCTGTCCGACGTGTACGCGATGGGCGGAACGCCGGTGGTCGCGGTCAACCTGCTCGGCTGGCCCCGCGAGGTGCTGCCGTTCGAGCTGGCGGCCGAGGTGCTGCGGGGGGGAATGGACGTTGCCCGGCTGGCCGGCTGCCACGTCGGCGGCGGCCACAGCGTGGACGACCCGGAACCCAAGTACGGCATGGCGGTGACCGGGCTGGCCGACCCGGATCGCTTGTTGCGCAACGACTCTGGGCAGGCAGGCCTACCGCTGACCTTGACCAAGCCGCTGGGCCTGGGCGTGCTGAACAACCGGCACAAGAGTACCGGCGAAGTGTTCGAGCAGGCGGTCGCCACCATGACCGAGCTGAACCGGGACGCGGCGGCGGCGGCGCTGGCCGCCGGAGCCCGATGCGCCACCGACGTCACCGGCTTCGGCCTGCTCGGGCACCTCCACAAGCTGGGCCGGGGCAGTGGAGTGTCCGCGATCGTGGACGCCGCGGCCGG
>CALMAR010000285.1 GCA_937859855.1 uncultured Kineosporia sp. | reverse complement strand
CCCCCGCCCGGGTCAGCCGTTGCCCCCGGTCCTACTGTGTGGCCGCCGCGGCGAGCAAGGGTGGGCGGCCGCCGGCGGAGGGGGATCGCGGGGGCTGATTGGGGCGTTCTTGGGCTGGGCGGGAACCCTGCGCCCGGTGACCCAGGACAGGTGCGGCAGCTCGCACAGCGTTTTGCATCGCAGGCGGAGTTGTTGCACAACACCGGCTTTCGGCTGTCATCGCTCGCCTCGTCCAGCGATGAACTTGGTATGGCCGGAGATTACGCTCCTGGCTTCGAGCACGCTCTGAATGAGTTGCCGGGCGAATTGTCCACCTCGGAGCGGGCCTACCGGGAGTGCGGCCAGGCTTTGGCCACGTTTTCGTCCAGACTCGAGCATGCCCAGTCGGTGGCTGGAAGAGCGTTGCGTCAAGGGCAGGTTGCTGACGTGCAGCTCGCTGGAGTGATGCAGCAGATCCGCAATCTGCTTCCCGCAGACCGTGTTCTGACCATCTCGCCGGAGCTGGGATTCAGCGAATGGAGGGTTGACGCGGCCACCACCGGGCTGGACGAATCACTGCGCGACCAAGTCCGGGTTGCTGCTCGCCGAGGCCGGCAAGCCGAGTCGGATCGAGATGCGGCGCGCCAGCTGGCATTACAGGCCGCCGCTCTGCGCGGGGACGCCGAATCGAGATGCACCAGTGAGATCGACAATTCGCTGCGCCCGATCAAGAACAGATCGTGGTGGGAGAAAGCGTGGGATACAACCACCGGCGCGATCACCTGGCCGTTCAGTTCCTGGGACCACTTCGTCACGTTCTGCGCAGTGGCCGGTGCGGTGCTGGGGGTCGTCGCTCTCTTCTTGTCCGGACCGATCGGGTGGACCATTGCCGGTGCGGCCATCGCCGCCAGCACTGTCTCGCTGGCCGACACCGCAATGAAGTTCAACCGGGGGGAAGCCGGTCTGCTGACTATGGGATTCGCGATTCTGAGCGTCATTCCCGGGCTTAGCGCGGGAAGTAAGGTGACCGGGTTACTGGGCCGGTTGACCCGCGATCTTCCCTTCGCCGGCCAGGCATTCCGGGCGGCCACGCAGGTAGCCTCCCGGATCGGCTCGGCTGCCCGCAGTGTTGGAACGAGGGCGTGGCCGAGAATCGCCAGCACATTCGGCAAGGAGCGCGACGAGGCCATCGCCATCGCCGATCGCACTGTGGGTGGCGATCCCATCGACCTCGCCTCGGGTCACGTGATCATGCAGCAGACGGACGTCGTGCTGCCCGGCCTGCTCGAGCTGGCCATTACCCGGACGCACCTGTCGTCGTATCGGGCCGGACGGTGGTTCGGACCCTCGTGGGCCTCGTTCCTTGACCAGCGGCTGGAAATCGACGACGAGCGCGTCCTCTACGCGGCGCCGGATGCTACGCATCTGTGCTTTCCCGACTTGCCCGCACCTGGCCACGCCAGCCGGCCCATTCATGGACCGCGACTGGAACTCGTCCGCCTGGATGACATTTCGTTCCAGATCACCGATCCAAGAACAGGCCTGATGTCGCTGTTCGAGTCCCGTGATGGCGAAATGCCTCTGGTCGCGGTGATCGGTCGCCATGGCGACCAAATCAGCCTCGAGTACACGCCCGACGGAGAACTGGCTCTGATTCGCCACTCTGGTGGTTATCGGCTGCGCGTCCGTACGGAAGACAACCGGATCACCGGTCTCCGGCTGCTCGGCCCCTCCGATGCGCCAGATCTGGGAACCGACGTCGTGTCGTATCGATACGACGAGTCGGGCCGGCTCGCAGAAGTGATCAATTCCAGTGGCTTGCCACTTCGCTTCAGCTATGACCCGGCGGGACAGATGACGAGCTGGGAGGACCGCAACGGTACGTGGTACCGGTACGTCTACGACGAGCGGGGCCGTTGCATTAGAACCTCCGGATCGGGCGGATGCCTCGAACGCCGGTTGGCCTATGACGAAGCCGCGCGCATCACCGCCGAGACGGATTCCTTGGGCCGCACCACTACGTATCAGCTGAACGAGCTCAGCCAGGTCGTCGCGGTGACCGATCCGCTCGGAAATGTGACCAGAACCGAGTGGGACGCCTTCGATCACCGCTTGACTGTCATCGACGCCGCTGGCGGCGCCACCCGGTTCGAGTACGACGACGACGGCAATCTGATCGGCCTGCAACGACCGGACGGGTCGGTCACCAGAGCCACCTACAACCAGACGCGACAACCTGTTTCGATCACACTGGCGAACGGCGCGGTGTGGCGGCGTCGTTACGACGCGGCAGGCAACCTGGTACGCACCCTCGATCCGCTGGGGGCGGCGACCTCGTACGAATACGGTCCGCGGGGACGGCTGGTCGCCGTCATCGACCCGCGCGGTGCTGTCACCCGGTTTGGCCGCAACGCCGCCGGGCTGGTCATCTCGGCGACAGATCCAACTGGAGTGACGACCACCTGCGAGCGGGATGCATTCGGCCGGCTGGCCTCGATCCGTAACCCGGCCGGTGAAGTCACGCAGGCCGAGTATTCACCCGAGGGCTGGCTGCTGCGCATTACCCTTCCAACCGGAGCCACGCGTACGTGGCGCTACGACGCCGAGGGCAACGTCGTGGCGGCGATCGACGAGCAGGGCCAGCTCACCAGCATGCAGTGGTCCAACTTCGATCTGCCGGCCAGCCGGACCCAGCCCGGCGGATCTGTGCTGAACTACTCGTACGACACCGAGCTGCGGCTGATCGCGGTGACGAACCCGGCCGGCCAGGCATGGCGCTTCGAGTACGACGCCGCCGGCCGGATGGTGCGTGAGATCGACCTGAATGGCCGCACAATCTCTTATCGCCACGACGCGTTGGGGCAAGTGGTCGAGCGGGTCAACGCTGTAGGCCAAAGCGTTCGGTATGCGTACGACCCGGTGGGCAATCTGGTCCGCAAGCAATCGGCCAAGACGGTGACCAGTTACCGGTTCGACGCCCTCGATCAGCTGGTGCAGGCGTCCTCTCCCGATGCCGACCTGCGGCTGGAACGGGATCCGCTGGGGCGTGTGATAGCCGAGACGTCCGGCGAATTGACGAGTCGTTTCTCCTACGACACAGCCGGTTTCCGGGTCAACCGGTCCACGCCGACTGGTGCCAGCAGTACGTGGAAGTACGACGCGACCGGCCTGGTCGCTCAACTGACATCCGCCGGGCGCAGTCTGACGTTCGCCCACGATGTTCTGGGCCGCGAGGTTGAGCGATTGCTCGGGGCTGGCACCGTTCTGCGACAAACCTGGGGTTCGGGTCGCCGGCTCGCGAACCAATCGGTGCACCGGGCTGGCGACGAAGAGTCAGTGCTGGCCGGGCGCCGCTACGACTACGACGTTCAGGGCCGGCTGACCAAAGTCGATGATGAACTTCGGGGCAGCACGGAATTCAGGCTCGATCCGCTCGGACGCGTCGTCGCCGCCGAATCGGCCGGGGGCAGCGAACTCTTCGCCTACGACCAGAACGGCAATGTCGTGCAGCCGGCCACTACGCAGAGCGCTGACGGCGAGCCAAGGGCGTTCAACGGCACGCTGGTGCAGCAGGTGGGCCCATGGCGGTACCAGCATGACCGCCAGGGACGGATGACCCTGCGCCAGTACAAGACCCTTTCGTCGCGAGCGAGAAACTGGCACTACTCCTGGGACGCCGAGGACCGCCTGACCGCGGTCAGAACGCCGGAGGGGGACACCTGGCGATACCGCTACGACGGGTTGGGACGCCGGGTCTCCAAGCAGCGTGTCGGCGCCGGGGGTTCGGTGCTTGAGGAGCAGCATTTCGTCTGGGACGGCCATCGGCTGGCCGAGCAGATCACCACGACGCCCGATGCCGACGGCGCCGGTCAACCGGTTTCGGCCGTCAGCTGGGAGTGGCTGCCGGACGACGTTCAGCCGGTCACGCAGACCCACCGAGCGCGCCGCGGCGCGCCCGATGACCAGGAATGGTTCGACGAGCGGTTCTTCACGATCGTCGCAGACCTAATTGGCGCTCCGGCTGAGATGGTCGACGAGGACGGCCAGGTGGTGTGGCGCAGTCAAGCCACTCTGTGGGGGGCCCAGAAGCCCATGAGCACCGGGGACATCGATTGCCCGTTAGCCTTTCCCGGTCAGTACCGCGACGCGGAGACTGGCCTGCATTACAACCTGTTCCGCTATTACGACCCGGTGGCGAGGTCGTTCGCCAGCCCGGATCCGGTCGGTGTCCTCGCCGGTCCGAACCCGCATACCTACGTTCCGAATCCGCTCACACATATCGATCCGCTCGGGCTGACGCCGTATCCGGCCGGTGGAGGCAACAACGCACGCCGAACGATCCCGCTTGGTTTCAAGAACGCCGACGACTTCGCAGGTTTCAGCGCGGATCTGCGCAACGGGCTTGTTCAAGCGGGTCACACTGATGTCACACCCATCTTTCAGGGCAGCTCAGTCACCGGTCGGAAGTTCACCACCGGAGTACCGTTCGATGTGGGCCGGACCAGCGACTTCGACATTGCCCTGGCCAGCCCTAGCATGTTCGAGCGCGCCAAAGCCGCGGGCATCAGCTTGCGTTCCGGCGGAACTCGTACCGGCCCTCTTTCTCGAGAGCACCTCCAGGATATGAGAATCGATGATCTTGCTATCAGTCTTTCGGAAAAGGCACAAAGAAGGGTGAGCTTCATGATTTTCGAAACGGTCGGTGGCGCTCTGGCAAAAGCAGGAGGTATTCCAGTTCCATGATCACGCGGTTTGACCTTTTCGGATGGACCGATAGTTCAGTAGATGACATCGCTTTTCAAGTTCAACAAATACTGAGTATCGAATTTAGACTTCACAACAGTTACTTCGTTGGGGGCGACTATTATGCCTGGCGAGATGGCGACATAAGTGAATTGACTCTTCAAGAAAATTATGTTGATGAGGAGGGTTACTTCACCGAAGATGCATATCAGTCGTTTTCCACTCTGCTTTATGCGTCCGGATTCGACACTGAAAGCCTAACGCGAATTGGCTCGTTACCCGGGGCAGTACTTCTCCGCTCGACTAC
This sequence comes from uncultured Kineosporia sp., assembly GCA_937859855.1. The sequence continues at coordinate 1,133 of CALMAR010000285.1, read as the reverse complement.
CGCCTGATCTTGTTGATCCAAATTCATGCCCAGGTTCTTCCGGATCGTCTCGGGCAGGGCGTATGGGCGCTCGTCCGGGAGATCCCCGGCCGTCAGCTTCCCGGTACCGGAGCGGTGCAACTCGTACAGCTGGTGAACGCGGCTGGTGATGTCGTCAAGATCGACGATCCACTCGCTGACATAGCTGTGCACTGCCGCTCCGGCCAGTCCCACCTGCAGACTGCGCCAGGGCAGAGGCTGAAAGTCAGGGCGTCGCTCGGGATCCCACTGCACCCGCACCGAGCTGGACTCCTTGCGCCGCAGCCACTCCTCGGGACTGCCGTGCACGTCGGCTTCGAAGTGGCTGAGGCAGGCCTGGGCCAGTGCCGCCTCGAAGCCGCTTCGGGATATCCGGATGGCCAGCACGTGCTCCTGCCCGGGCTTGGTCGCCCATCCGCAGCGGTACATCATCCAGAGGAACGACGGCTTGATCCAGGTCATCCGCTCGCGGCTGAAGGGTGCGACCAAGGTTCCAGCTTCGATCGCAGGCCGCGCGATGCTGGGCGAGTAGGCCTGATAGACGGTGATCGTGCTGTCGTCGAAGAGGGCTCGAACCTGGCGCGGGGGCGGACTGGCTCCCTCGGCCTGGGTCATCGAGTTCTCCGCCATCATGCACCCGCCTCCCGATCGGCACCGGACGCGCCGCCCCGGCCACTGCCCGCTCATCATGGTCATCCGCCACCCGGCGTAACAACTGACATTTAGGCTGGCGCCGTGCTCACCTTCGGAGCTGCCTTGCTCGCGCTGGCCGACCAGCGGCTGCCCAGTGGCGGTCACGTGCATTCCGGCGGCGTCGAGCAGGCGATCACCGACGGCCTGATCCACGACGTCCCCAGCCTCGAACGATTCCTGGAACGCCGGCTCGTCACCACGGGCCTGGTCAGCGCGGGCATCGCCGCCGCAGCAACCCGCGCGGCCACCCAAGATCGCAACGCCGAATGCCACGTGCTCGCGGCCCTTTCGGCCCTGGACGCCGAAACCGACGCCCGCATACCCTCCCCGGCGCAGAGATCAGCATCGCGCGCCCAGGGCCGGGGACTCCTGAGAACGGCCACGGCCTGCTGGGCGGCCCCGAGCCCGCTGCTGGCTTGGAC
>CALMAR010000284.1 GCA_937859855.1 uncultured Kineosporia sp. | reverse complement strand
CGGCTGACCGGGCGCGACGAGGCACTCGAGGCGGCCGCCGTGATGATCAATGAGTCCGAACGGCGGCTCTACCTCTCCGCCACGGCCGACGATCTCGCCCTGCTGCGATCCCCCGTCCAGGCGGCGGTCGGGCGCGGTGTGGACATCGTGGTGCTGTGCTTCGGCAGGATGCCGTTCGCATCTCGGGGCATGCGCGTCTTCAGGCATGCCAGCACCGACGGCGCGCTGTATCGCCACCACCAGGCGCGCCACGTCGCGATCGTGGCCGACTCGCGCGCTACGCTCTTCGCCCTTGCCCCCGACGGCAAGGGATGGTCGGCGATCCGGACCGACAGCCCCCTGATCATCGCTGCAGTCAAGGGATACGTGCGCCACGACATCGACCTGCAGCAGATCTTCGGCGACTTCCGCGCCGAGCTCACGGAGGCGTACGGGCCCGGCCTGCAACAGTTGGAGACCTACCGGGCCAATCGCGGCTCCGAGGCTGGCGGCTCCGAAACTGGCGGCACCGAGGCTGGCGGCACCGAGGCTGGCGGCACCAAGGCTGGCGGCAACGAAAGAGCACACCGCGCAGGGTGATGCTCGCGCCGGGAACCCGCCTCGGCCCGGCTCACCGGCCGGCGATCTGGGAGCGGATGACTTCGAGGCCGCTCAGGAAAGCCGGTTCTCCCAGGGACCAGCGCTGGGCGTCGGTCTCGGACGCGAGGACGTCCTCGTACCGCGCTCCGCTCGCGGCCTGGCGCAGCGTCGCGGTCAGTGTTCGCACGAACTCTGGTGTGCGCGCCCGCAGCCTGGCGCCGAGTTCCAATGCCGCCGGCAGAAGCTCGTCCACCGGGTGAACGGCTGCGACCAGGCCCCGCTCGAGGGCGGCATCGGCGTTCCATTTCTGCTCGAACAGGCATGCCAGCATCGCCTGCTGGGGTCCGACGATCCTGTTCAGCAGCCAGGTATGGCCGCCACCAGGGTGGAGGTTGAGCGCGGCGAATCGGGAGTCGAACCGCGCGGTCGGCGATGCCAGCCTCACGTCACAGGCCAGCGCAAGGTTGAAGCCGGCTCCCACCGCAGGCCCGTTCACGGCCGCGATCGTGGGTACCGGCGAGGCGAGGATCCGCAGGAACGCGTCGTAGACCTCACGAACCGGCCCGAAGTCGCCCGAGGCCGCCCGCTCGAGGGTGTCCAGTTCGGCTCCCGCACAGAACGCCGAGCCCGCCCCGGTGAGGACCGCGCACCGAGTTCCCCGCGCTTCCAGCTCGTCGTAGGCGTGGGCCAGCGCAGCGACCAGCGCCCCGGACAGGACGTTGCGTCGCGCCGGAACGTTCAGCGTGACGGTGCTGACGGTTTCGTGCTCGGCCAGCAGCACCAAGGGTTCGGTCACGGGTCTTATACTACCTACTCAGGGAGGTAGCAGCCATGACGGAAGTCTTCGTGCTATCGGCGGTGCGGACCCCTATCGGACGCGCCGTCAAGGGCAGCCTTCGCGAGGTGCGCCCGGACGATCTCGTAGCGGGCGCCATCACGGCCGGCGTAGAACGGTCCGGGGTCGATCCGGCGCTGCTGTCCGATCACTGTCTCGGCACCGCCTACCCGGAGGGCAGGCAGGGCGCCAACCTTGCCCGCCGCGCGTCCCTGCTCGCCGGACTTCCGGTTGCGCTGCCGGGCAGCACCGTCAACCGGTTCTGCGCGTCGAGCCTGCAGGCGCTGCGCGTCGCCGGCCACGCGATCCGCGCCGGAGAGGCCGACGGATACCTCGTCTCGGGGGTCGAGTCCGCCAGTCAGGTCGGACGCACGACCCGCGAGGAGGACAAGCATCCGGCGTTCCTGGACGGGCGCCTGCCCGACGTGTACATCAGCATGGGCGACACCGCCGAGAACGTGGCGCAGCAGTACGGGATCTCCCGCGAGGACATGGACGCCTTCGCTCTGGGCAGTCACGTCAGGGCGGTGGCGGCGCAGGACAGCGGGCTGCTGGGGCGAAGCATCGTGCCGGTCGAGGTTCCCGGCGCCGATCGGGTCGAACTGGACGACGGGCCGCGACGCGACACGTCGATGGAGCGCCTGGCGTCGCTGCCACCGGCGTTCCGTCCCGGCGGGCGGGTGACCGCAGGCAACTCCTGCCCCCTCAACGACGGCGCCGCGGCCGCGGTCCTGGCCGGCGAGGAGCTCGTCGCGCGCGAGGGGCTGCACCCTCGTGCCCGGATCGTGGCCACTGCTGTCAGCGGCGTCGACCCCTCGATCATGGGGGTCGGCCCGATCGGTGCGGTCCGCGAGGTGTTGGAGCGGGCCAAGCTCACGGTGGAGGACCTGGACGTGGTCGAGTTCAACGAGGCCTTCGCGTCGCAGGTGCTCGCGGTCAGCCGCACCGTCGGCTTCGACCTGGACGAGCAGGTCAACCCGGCCGGAGGCGCCATCGCGCTGGGGCACCCCTTCGGCATGACCGGCGTGCGGTTGTTGTGCATGCTGCTGGACAACCTGGACCAGCGGGCAGGCCGCTACGGACTGGCGACCCTGTGCGTCGGTGGCGGTCAGGGCATGGCAATGCTCGTCGAACGTGTCTGACGCCGTGGATCCCGCCGGCCCGGATCCGGTCCGCTACGCGGTGCGGTCGGGGGTCGCCCGGATCACCCTCGACGCTCCCGCGCGTCGCAACGCACTGTCCCGCCATCTGACCGACGAGTTCCACGCCCGGCTCGGCCGCGCCGTCGACGATTCCGCGGTCCGGGCGATCGTCGTCGACCACACGGGCGGAACATTCTGCGCCGGAATCGATCTCACGGAGTCGAGGGTCGAGGGCGGCCCGGGTCCGAGTACGGCCAGACTGCTCGCGCTGCTGCGTGCGATCGTCGAGTGTCCCAAGCCCGTCGTGGCGCAGATCGACGGGCACTGCCGGGCCGCGGGTCTGGGCCTGGTCGGCGCCTGCGACATCGCGGTCGCGGGCCCGCGGGCCACCTTCGCGTTCACCGAGGTTCGCCTCGGACTCGCCCCCGCCGTCATCTCGCTGACCACACTGGGGCGGATGTCTCAACGGTCGGCGGCCCACCTTTGCCTGACCGGTGAGGCGTTCGGCCCCGAAGAGGCGCGTGCGGCGGGACTGATCACCTTCGCGGCCGAGGACGCGACCGCGAGGGTCTCGACCGTCGTCGCAGCTCTCGGGCAGGGCTCTCCGCAGGGTCTCGCGGAGACGAAGCGCCTGCTCGCTGCCCCCGTGCTGGCCGGATTCGACCAGCACAGCGCGGCCCTGCAGGAGCTCTCCGCTCGCCTGTTCGGCTCCGCCGAGGCCGGGGAAGGGATGGACGCGTTCCTCGCCCGTCGCGCGCCCCGCTGGCAGCTCAGGTCGTAGCCGTGAACCCCCCGTCGATCACGAGGATCTCCCCGGTGACGAACGGGTGCGACACGGCCAGGGCGTAGATGCTCTCGGCGACGTCGTCGAGGGTGACGTTCCGCCTGAGCGGAGTGTGCCTGGCCCGCCTGGCCATCAGGCCCTCGTAGTTGTCGCCCAGCGTGCGCTCCATCCACTCCCCGGCGATCCAACCCGGCGCCACGGCGTTGACCCGGATCTCGGGGGCCAGTGCCGCCGAGAGCGTCCTGGTCAGGCTGACGACCGCCGCCTTGCTGGCCGCGTAGACCAGGGGCTGCGGCCCGGGACGGAGCCCCACGATGCTCGCCACGTTGACGACCGAGCCCCCGACGGCGCGCAGCGCCGGCGCGCACGCGCGGGTCACCTGCACCAGGCCGCGCACGTTCGTGGTCATGACGCGGTCCCAGTCGGCCAGATCTATGCCGTCGAGATCCTTGGGGCCGGTCTCGCTCGTGGTGCCGGCGTTGTTGACCAGCACGTCGAGTGTGCCGCCCCCAGCCGCCTGGGCGGCGAGCTCGCGCACGGCGGAGTCGTCGGCGACGTCGGCGAGGACCGCCTGGTGCGTGCCGCCCAGGGCATGGAGGTCCTCGAGGGTCTGCTGTGCCCGGTCCTTGGACCTGCTGTAGTTGATGGTGACGTCGAAACCCGCCCGCGCCAGCCGCAGCGCTGCGGCCCGGCCGATACCCGACGCGGATCCGGTGACCAGAGCCGTCCGTCGCGGCGCGGGGGCAGCAGTGGCCTCCCGCTGCGGTTCGTCGTCGATGGCAGCGTTCACAGCCCGAGCACCCTCTCGGCGTTGCCGTGGAAGACCTGATTCATGACGTCGTCGGAATAGCCCAGATCCGCCCACTCCTGGAGCAGGCGAGGGAACGGGATGCTCGGGTGGTCGGAGCCGAACATGATCTTGTCACGGAGCCGGCCCCGGATGTCCGAGCGCAGGGACGGCGGGAAGTACTTCGGGGCCCAACCCGACATCTCCCAGTACACGTTGCCCTTGTGCAGCGCGACGGCGGTCATCTCGTCGATCCAGGGCCAGCCCGGATGGGCCGCGACGATCGTCAGCTCCGGGAGGTCGGCGGCCAGGTTGTCCAGGGCCATCGGGTGCGCGTCCGAGAGCCGGGAACCCAGCCCCCCCGGCCGGCCGGCCCCCATCCCGGAGGTACCGACGACCACCC
>CALMAR010000283.1 GCA_937859855.1 uncultured Kineosporia sp. | reverse complement strand
CGCCCCCTCGCGGCCCCCCCGGCGCCCCTCAAAATGGGGGGGCGCCCCCCCCCCCCGGCCGCCCCCACTGCGCTGACGATGCTCAGTGAGTGAGGGCCTGCTGCTCCTCGCCTGCTTCGATCGCTTCGTGTTCGGTGCCGTGGTGATGAGCCGCTGCGAGCTCGGACGGCGTCACCGGAGCAACCCGGTCCTCGAAGTAGAAGGCGGACAACTTGTGTCGCAGCCGGTCCAGCAGCACTCCGGGCCGCCGGACGCCATCCCGATCCGTTGCCGCAGCCAGCGGCAGCGGAGGCTGGATGTCCTGCTGAACCAGAATCCACCGGTCGTAGGGATTCAGCGGCTCGTGCAACTCGAACACCTCTCCGCCCTCGGTTCGGAACACCCGGCCGGTTTCACGGCCGTGCAGCACCTTCTCCCGGTCCTTGCGCTGCAGCCCGATACAGATCCGCTTGGCGATCACATAAGCGAGCGGCGGAGCAACGAACACCAGGATCCGCAGAGTGTTGGTGATGTCGTTGATCGACAGGTGCAAGTGCGTGGCGATGATGTCGTTTCCGCCACTGATCCACAGCAGCACGTAGAAGGTGATGGCCATGACGCCCAAGCCGGTGCGGGTCGGCACGTTCCGGGGGCGGTCGAGGACGTGATGCTCGCGCTTGTCCCCGGTGGCCCAGGCCTCGATCCAGGGATAGGCCACGGCCAGCGTGGTCAGTATCCCTGGGATGATCAACGCCGGGAGGATGATGTTCCCGGACACGGTGAACCCGAAGAGGTGGAATTCGAACAACCCCGGCGTCAGCCGGACGGCGCCGTCCAGGAAGCCCATGTAGAAGTCGGGCTGAGCACCCGCACTGATGGGTGATGGATCGTAAGACCCGTACAGCCAGATCGGGTTGATCGTGAACAGCGCCGACATGAGTGCGGTCACGCCGAAGACAATGAAGAAAAAGCCACCCGCTTTGGCGGTGTAGATCGGGAACAGCGGATAGCCGACCACATTGTCGTTGGTTCGGCCCGGCTTGGGGTACTGAGTGTGTTTCTGCAGCACTATGAGGAACAGATGGACGGTGATCAGCGCCAAGAAGATGCCCGGTAACAGCAACACGTGGATCGTGTAGATCCGCGGGATGAACGCTTCACCGGGGTATTGGCCCCCGAACAGGAAGAAGCTGACATAGGAGCCGACCAAAGGGATGGCCAGGATGATCGCGTTCGCAATGCGCAGGCCGTTTCCGGACAGCAGGTCGTCGGGGAGGGAGTAGCCCAGGAACCCTTCCACGATCGCCAGCAGGGCCAGCACCAAACCGATGATCCAATTCAGTTCCCGGGGCTTGCGGAAAGCGCCGGTGAAAAAGATCCGGAACATGTGCACGATGATTGCCACGACGAAGATCAGGGCAGCCCAGTGATGGATCTGCCGGACCAGCAGGCCGCCTCGCACATCGAATGACATGTGCATGGTCGAGGCGAAGGCCTCCGAGACCTTCGTTCCCTGCCACTGCGCGTAGCTGCCGTTGTAGGTCACCTCGTTGACGCTGGGCACGTAGAAGAACGTCAGATATGTGCCCGTCATCAGCAGGATGATGAAGCTGTAGAGCGCGATCTCGCCCAGCATGAACGACCAGTGGTCGGGAAAGATCTTGCGAGCGAAGAACTTGACGCCCTTGCTGGCGCTCACCCGCTCATCGAGGAAGTTACCGACTGCGCCGGCCGGCGATGTCGAACTCATCCGCGCTCCCAAAAGCTTGGTCCGACGGCCTCTGCGAACGGGGCCTTAGCTATCAAATATCCGTCACTGTCCACGGTGATCGGTAGTTGAGGAAGTGCTCTTTTGGCTGGACCGAAGATGACCTTGCAGTTCTGGGTCAGATCGAACGTCGACTGATGGCAGGGGCACAGCAGATGGTGCGTCTGCTGCTCGTACAGCGCCACCGGGCAGCCCATGTGGCTGCAGATCTTCGAGTAGGCCACGATGCCCTGATAGGAGCCGGGTACGGATTCCTTGGCCAGTAGTTCCGGTTCCAGCCGGATCAGGAGGACGGCTGCCTTGGCCCGCTCGTCCAGCGGGTGCTCCGTGTCCTCGATCCCCTCAGGCATGACGTGCACGACTGAGCCGACGGTCAGGTCGGAAGCCTTGATCGGAGTGCCGCCGGGCTGATCGCGGGACAGTTTGTCTCCGGCCTTCCAGAACGTCGTGGACAGCTGGTTCTTCGGCAGCGGCCCGGTGTCGCGCAGAAACACGATGCCCGGCAGCGGGAACAGCGCCAGTGCGCCGATCAAGGTGTTGCGCAGCAGCGGCCTCCGGGCCACCCCCGACTCGTCGGCGCCGGTCTGCAGGATCGCGACGGCGTCGGCTCGATCCTGATCCGATCCGCGTTGCAGGTGCCGGTATTCGACGCGTTCCTCGTCCGGCATCAGGGTCTTGGCCCAGTGCACGGCGCCCAGCCCGATGCCCAGCAGGGCCACGGCCAGGCCGATGCCGAGGACTTTGTTCGACAACTCCACCCGCCGCAGATAGTCGAACGGCTTGAGGTGGTGGTCGTACTGAACGGCGTAGTAGCCCACGATGGTGACCAGGGTGCCGATGATCGAGAGCGTGAACAGGCCAGCCACCTGCTGCTCAGCTCGCTTGGCCGCCTTCGGGTCGGTGTCGGCCATCCGGTGCTGGTGCACCGGCAGTCCTGGATTCTCGAATCGCTCGGGCAGCGTCGCCGGTGTGGTTTCAGCCAGTTCGGAGCCCGCTGATCCCGCGGCCGGGGTGCTGGGTTCGTGATCGATGGTCATCTCGTCGTCCGTCCGTCACTCAGGCCGATTTTGATCCGAGCCAGACTGCGCATCCGATCAATGCGGTCAATCCGACCACCCAGGCCACCAGACCCTCGCTCACCGGCCCGATCCGGCCCAGTGACAGACCACCAACGTTCGGCGTCTTATTCACTGTGGTCAAGTAGGTGATGATGTCCTTCTTCGACTGCGGGTCCAGGGTGTTGTCGTTGAACACCGGCATCGATTGCGGGCCGGTGACCATGGCCTCGTAGATGTGGGTCGGGGAGGTTCCGGTCAGGCTCGGCGCGTACTTGCCCCGAGTGAGTGCGCCGCCCTTGCCCGCCGAGTTGTGGCACATGGCGCAGTTGGTACGGAAGATCAGTGCGCCTCGCCCGGCCTGCCCGTCGGCCTGGACGGCGTCGCCTCCCGGAATCGCCGGGCCCGGACCGAGGCTGGCCACGAAGGCGGCCAGTTGCTTGACCTCTGCATCGGTGAACAACACCTTGGACTTGGGCGCCTGCGGGCCGCTGGCCTCGAGCGGCATCCGCCCGGTGCCGACCTGGAAGTCGACCGCGGCAGCGCCGACCCCGATCAGTGAGGGGGCGCGGTTGAGGCCTTCGGCGTTCATCCCGTGACAGGTCGAGCAGTTGGCCAGGAACAGCTCATGACCGGCCGCGACATCGCCGTTGGTGGCTGTGGCTGCACTCGCCTGGCTGGGGGCGACGGCGGCGTACACCGAGCCGGTCACGATCAGGCCGAGCAGCACGAGCAGGCCCCGGGCCAGCGGATGCCTCCGGCGAGCTGCGAGTCCGGTCACATTTACTCCTACGTCGGGCGGGCCTGCTGCGGATGCGCGTCGCCGCAGTTGTTGCGAGATGCCTTACTGGATCACGTAGATGACCAGGAACAGTCCGATCCACACCACGTCCACGAAGTGCCAGTAGTACGACGTGACAATCGCACTGACCGCCTCTGCGTGGCCGAAACGGCGCGCCATGAAGCTACGGCCAATGATCAGCAGAAACGCGATCAGCCCGCCGGTGACGTGCAGGCCGTGGAAGCCGGTGGTCAGGTAGAAAACCGCGCCGTATCCGCTGGAGGCGATGGTGAGGCCGTCGTGCACCAGATGCGCGTACTCGAAAATCTGCCCGGCGACGAAGACCGCTCCGGCGACGTAGGTCAGCGTGTACCACTCGCGCATGCCCCAGTTGCGGAAGCCGTCCCGCCTGGTCCACGGCGTGTACCAGGCCCCCAGGGCGGAGGCCTGATAACGCTCGGCGGCGAACACGCCCATCTGGCACCAGACCGAACTGAGCACCAGATTGATGGTGTTGGCCAGCGAATAGGGAATGTTGAGCTTGGCCGGCTGAGAGACCCACAGCTCGGGAACCACCGACCGGATGGTGAAGTACATCGCGAACAGGCCCGCGAAGAACATCAGCTCGGAAGCCAGCCACACGATGGTGCCGACCTGAACCATGTTTGGGCGGTTGATACTCGCGTGTACGTCCGCCCCGGAGGGGCTGTCTACTGCCGATACGGAGGCCACGGCGTCATTATTGCCGTACCAGTAGGGTCGCGCTGCTCCCGGGGGTAATCGTTTCGGTAACTGATTGCTGGAACCGGCTGGAGATGGTGCTGTTGTAACGGCTGGGTAGGCGGCGCAGCCGTCGTCCCAAGTCCATTCCCCGCTCGCCGGGAACGGCGTGTCGCCGCTGGATCGCCAGGTTCCGGACCCCCCTAGACGGTCGGGCCGCCGGCCCGGAGCGGAGCATGCTCGCGGCGGTACGATCACCGCCAGGTCGCCCAGCCGCCTGGCACGGGCTGGAGGCGGGCCGATACAGCGCAGTACACCCAAGTTTCGGAGACGACGCATGACCAGCAGCCCAGCCGGATCCGGCGCGCACACGAGCGCTGCCGAGCCGGGTTCATCCGCAGGCAGCGAGCCCCTCGGCGATCCGGGCAATGCCCGGGGCGGTGCTCCTAGCAGCCACGAGGTTGCGGTACCGGCCCACCGTCCCGCGGTCGACACCTCCGGGCACCCGGATCCGCGGCTGAGCGGAGAGCAGCCGATCTCACCGCCGCATCCGATCAACCTGCTGCTGTACAGCGACGACATGAACACCCGGGCCCGGGTGCGCCGATCGGTGGGCCGCAAGCTGGCCGCCGATCTTCCCGCAGTGGAATGGACCGAGTGCGCTACGTCTCCCGCGGTGATCAATGCCGTGGCAAAGGGCCGGTTCGACGTTCTGATCCTGGACGGCGAGGCTGCACCAGCCGGCGGGATCGGGCTGTGCAAGCAGTTAAAGGACGAGAAGTACGAATGCCCGCCGGTACTTGTCCTGACCGGGCGCCCGCAGGATGCCTGGCTGGCCACCTGGTCGCGGGCCGATGCCGCCGTCCCGCATCCGCTCGATCCCCGTGCGCTGGCTACGGCGATTCTGGGTCTGGCCCGGATGCACCGTTCTGAGGTGGCGTAGCGAATGTCGGGAGCCGTCCTGCGATGAGCCTGGCGACGTCCTGGCCGCAGTTGCTGTCGGCGCTGCTGGGAGGCACCGATCTGACTCACCAGGAAGCAGCCTGGGCGATGGAACAGGTGCTGACCGGCGAGGCCACCGCGGCTCAACTGGCCGCCTTCTTGGTCGCGCTGCGGTCGAAGGGGGAGACCATCGGCGAATTGACCGGCCTGGTCGAGGTGATGCTGAAGCACTCCATCCGGATCGAGGTCCGTGGCCCGGCCGTCGATGTGGTCGGAACTGGTGGAGATCGCTCGCAGTCGGTCAACATCTCCACCATGGCCGCGCTGGTGGTGGCCGGAGCCGGCTATCGGGTGGTGAAGCATGGCAACCGGGCGGCGTCGTCGTCGTCCGGTGCGGCGGACGTCTTGGAGTCCCTGGGGGTTCGGCTCGATCTGCCGCCGGAACGCGTACAGGAATTGGCCGAAGAGGTTGGGATCACGTTCTGCTTCGCGCAGTTGTTCCACCCGGCTATGCGGTTCGCCGGTCCGGTACGGCGGGAGATCGGCATCCCGACCGCGTTCAACTTCCTCGGGCCGCTGACCAATCCAGGTCAGCCGGGAGCGGCGGCCATCGGCTGCTCGGATCTGCGAATGGCGCCAATCATGGCGGGAGTACTGGCCGCCCGGGGTGATCGCGGCCTGGTGTTCCGCGGCGAGGACGGCCTGGATGAGCTGACCACCACCGCGCCCTGCCGGGTGTGGCAGGTGGAGGACGGCCAGGTGCGCTCCCTGACTCTGGACGCCGCTGACCTGGGCGTTCCCCGGGCCAACCTGGCGGACCTGCGGGGCGGCGATGCCGCCCACAACGCCGGCGTCGTCCGGGATGTGTTGTCCGGCAAGCCGGGACCGATCCGCGACGCGGTGGTGCTGAACGCGGCGGCCGGGCTGGTGGCGGCCGGGGCCGGTCAGCATCCGGGGGGCGAGCTGGCTGACCGGCTGATCTCGGGGATGCGAACGGCCGCCGAGGCGATCGACTCGCAGGCCGCAGCCGCGGTGCTGGACCGCTGGGTGGCCGCCGCGTCTGCCTGAAACCGGTTCAGCGGTCAGGGTTCTCATTGGGCTTGCCGCCACAGCTGAGCCTGCGCTCCGGCGATCGGCACCGCCCAGGTGCCCTCGATGGCGACCAGGCGAACGCCCGGTTGCTCTAGCCAGCGCACGATCAGTTCAGTCTCCTCCGGTAGCGCCGACGACCACAGCGGGCTTCCGGCCCTCACCATCTCACCGGCAGCCTGCAGGGCCTCGACGTACGGCATGGGACTCGCGCCGGGCGGGCTGATCGCGCTGCCCGCCAGCCGGCCATAACGGACCAGCGCGAACTCCCAGCCTCCGCGCTCACGCCGCCGGGCACCGACCAGCTCAGCACTGCGGGCGATCGGGCTGAGCCGCTGGTTCCGGGCCGCGCCGTGCAGGAAGGCCATCATCCGATCTCTCTGCACGGCCGCCTCCTCGAACCGCTGGCTGGCCGACAATGACCCCGCCCGGCGCAGGCTGGTCTCCACCACCGTCCGTGCCTCGTGCGTGATCGCTGCCCGGACGTGCTCCGCGATCAACTGG
>CALMAR010000282.1 GCA_937859855.1 uncultured Kineosporia sp. | reverse complement strand
GCGCTCGAGCAGGGGGCCCACTGCCGGACGCCGTCCCGCTGCGCCGGGCGGGCGTCGCCCGGAGGGGCGGCCCCGATCTGATGGCCGGCGGCGGGACGGCGTACGGGGGCGTTCGAACGTTTGGGGCATGGTGAGCGGGACTCCAAGTGACGCTGCGGGCCGCGTCGTCTGGAATCGTCACATCGTCCGGGTGGATCCAGGGGATCCGCCGAACGGGACTGCCGTAACGTGCGACCGTGCGGGCGGCTCGCCCGCTAAGAGACGGCACATCGGTTGCGCCGTCAGTGATCCAACCCTAGCAGCAGGGTGGCGCATTCCCGGCCGCCACCGCGAAGCCTGTGACCGGTGCCTCATCCGGATCAGGGCACCGCCCGCTGGGATAGCAGCAGCGACGCGGCGGCCGGCGTTTCTCCGGATCGATGACCGCCTGGCTGGCGTGCTTCCCTGGTGAGGTGACGACGTCCGGATCGGGAGTTGTGCGGCATCCCGTGTTCGTGCTGCACGACCATCGCAAGCCGCGGCCTCACTTCGATCTGCGGCTGGAGCAGGACGGCGTGCTGCGGTCCTGGGCGGTTCCCCGGGGCCTGCCGGTGGACTCCCGCCACGATCGGCTGGCGGTCGCTGTTCCCGACCACGAACTGGAGCACGCGAGCTATACCGACGACACCAAGTTCATCGCCGACACTGGCTGGTGGGAGCTGGAGAAGCACGGTGATCGCCGCTTCACCTTCGTGCTGCACGGCCAGCAAGGATCCCGTCGCTATGCCCTGATCGATACCGGCTCGGACTGGCTGCTGCATCTGACCAAGGCCCAGCCAGGCAGCTGACCGCAGGGTCTCAGGCCTGCTCGCGCGAGCACCACCAGGTGGTGCGGCCACCGACCGTGCTCCGCTTCATCGGCGCACCGTCGCGAGGGCAGCAGGCGCCCTCGGTGCGGAACGGGATGATCGGCAGTGTGTGCACGCCGCCGCCGGCGATCGCGGCGCGGATGGCACTGCGCAAGGCTCTGAGCAGACGGGCGGCGTCTGTGCGATCGAGGTCGCGAACGGGACGCGAGGGACTGACCCGAGCCTGCCAGAGGATCTGATCGGCCAGCAGATTGCCGATCCCGGCGATCGCCTCCTGATCGAGCAGGCGCGCTTTGACCGGCGCGGTCCCCCGCTCGAGCACGGCCCGGAACTGGCCCGCGGTGATGTCACGGGCATCGGGACCGAGATGCTCCACCGGCGGGTCCAGGCGCACCCGGCCCAGGCGGCGCGGGTCGGCCAGCAGCAGGAATCCGCCGTCGGCGAAGCTGAGCGAGAAGCGGGCGTATCGGTGATCACCGGCTTGGCGGCCTCGCTCCCAGTAGTCCCCGCCATCGATCTCGGCGCCGGAGCGGCAGGCGATCACGATCTTGCCGGACATGCCGAGGTGGATGCCCAGCACTGGCCCCTCACCCTTCGATCGGCCAACTGCGGACGTCCGGCACCACATGCTCTTGCCCCGGCGATGAACGCTGGTCAGCCGCCGGCCAACCAGCGCGTCCCTGATCTGGCCGGGGGCGTGCGGGCGGCACTCGTAGCTGTCCTGATCGTCCACATCGGCGATCTTCCGCTCCAGAGCCGCCTTTTCGATCGCGGCGCGGGCGGACTCGACCTCAGGCAGTTCAGGCACAGCGCTCATCCTGGCTCATCCAGAGGCAATCCGCCGGGTATCGCGACCCCGGCTGGCCCGTGCCACCGTGCGGCAGACTGAGCCGGTGAGCCGATGGGTGCTGCACGTCGATCTGGACCAGTTCCTGGCTGCGGTCGAAGTGCTGCGGCATCCCGAACTGGCCGGTCGGCCAGTGGTGGTCGGCGGGGACGGCGACACCACCAAGCGCGGCGTCGTCAGCACGGCGTCGTACGAGGCCCGAGCGTTCGGGGTCCGGTCGGGGATGGCCCTGCGCACGGCCGCGCGTCGTCTCGATGGGCGCGGCGCCGTCTTCCTGCCGGTGGACAAACCCGTCTACGAGGCCGCCTCGGCTGCGGTGATGACCACGCTGCGAGAGTTCGACGTCGTGGTGGAGGAGATCGGCTGGGATGAGGCGTTCATCGGAGCCGCGGTCGCGGACGACGACGAACCCGAGGATCTGGCTGGCCGGATCCTCGCTGCCGTGCTGGAGCGGACGCAGCTCTCGTGCTCGGTGGGCATCGGCCGGAACAAGCTGCAGGCGAAGATGGCTACTGGGTTCGGAAAACCGGCGGGGGTGTACCGGATCACCGGCGCCACCTGGTTCGAACACTTCGGCAATCAGTCGCCAGATGTGTTGTGGGGCATCGGGTCCCGGACGGCGGCCAAGCTCGCCGAGCTGGGCATCGGCTCGGTCGGGGAACTGGCGGCGGCCGATGATGCGGTGCTGGCGGCCCGGTTCGGGCCGGCCATCGGGCCCTGGCTGGGCCGGATGGGTCGCGGTGAGGACCCTTCGCCGGTGGTGGGTGATCCCTGGGTGCGGAAATCCCGCAGCCGGGAGGTGACCTTTCAGCAGGACCTGACCTCGTGGGACGCCATCCGGGCCGAAACCGCGCAGATCACAAGGCTTGTGGTGGACGACGTGACCGCCGACGAGCGGCTGGTCGGCCGGGTCGGGGTGAAGATCCGGTGGGTACCGTTCAGCACCCAGGTGTCGGCCCGCAAGGTCTCCGAGCCGACGCTGGACGCCGGGCCGCTGGTCGCCGCCGCGCTCGAGGTCCTGGAGAAGCTTGGGGACGGCCCGATCTCGGATGACCGGCAGCGCACGGTCCGGCTCCTCGGGGTGCGACTGGAGTTCGCCGACACACTGTGACCCGCGGCGACCTGGCCTAGCGGCGCTGTCGGCTGACCTCGTAGAGCGCAATCGCAGCCGCGGAGGCGGCGTTGAGTGAATTGACCTGGCCGTGCATCGGAATCAGCAGAGTCTGGTCAGCGTGCTCCAGCCAGAGATCGCTGACCCCGGTGCTTTCGGCGCCGATCACCAGCGCGAGCGGGCCGCTCAGATCGGCGAGGTGCAGCGGGGTCCTGCCCCGCGGCGTGGTCACCGCAATCGTGACCGCACGTCTGCGCAGCCAGGTCAGCACGGCCTGGCTGGGCGCGGCGGACACCGGCACGGCGAACACCGTGCCCTTGCTGGCGCGCACGGTATTGGGGTTCCCGAAGTCGGTCACCGGCGAGGCACTGATCACGGCATCGGCTGCCGCGGCTTCAGCGGTCCGCAGGATCGCGCCCAGATTGCCGGGCTTCTCGATGCCCTCACAGACCAGCACCAGGGCACGTTCACTCAGCACCAGCGAATCCAGTTGCACCCCAGGAGTTCTGGTCACCGCGAGCCAGCCGTCCGGAGATTCGCGGTAGGCGATCTTCTCGAACACCGCGGCACTGACCGAGGTCACCAGAACACCGGTATCCCGCAGCTGCCCGATCAGGCTGGCCTGGCCGGGCCTGATCAGCGCCGGGGCGTAGTAGATCCGCTCCGGTCTCACCCCGGCGGTCAGCGCGAGCTCGAGTTCGTCGAAGCCTTCAATCAGGGTGTGGCCCCGCTCATCCCGGGCCCGCCGGGTCCGCAGCCGCACCAGCGCTTTGACCTGCGGATTGGAGAGGCTGCTGAGGTCCACGCTCTCCACGCCGACCGACTATAACCACCGCTCACTGCACCCGCCGTGATGCCGAAGTCTCACCGGTCAGTCCGTTAGTGCTGCATCGTGGTCTCGTCCCCGCCCAGGCGGACCCGGAGAACTGATTCCCAGTTCGTCGGCTCCAAGCCTGGTTGGGCTGGCCTCAGGCCTGCCCGGACGCTGCCGAACCAGCACCACTCGGGCCTGGAATTGTATGTGCTGGAATGGGATTCCGAGAAACCACGGGGGCTCGTCCGAGGTATGGTTCACGACCAGGTCCATCATCAGCTCGATGCCGCTCTGGTGCCAGGCCCTGATCAGATCGGCCAGGGCGCCGGACAACGGCTCGACGTCCTGGTATTCGCTGATGCGGTAGCCGTGGTCGTCCATCGGCGGGCGTACATCGGCGAGAGCCAGACCACGTCCACGCCGAGCCGTTCCAG
The DNA here is from genome assembly GCA_937859855.1 of uncultured Kineosporia sp. The sequence continues at coordinate 1,448 of CALMAR010000282.1, read as the reverse complement.
ATGTCCGACGTGGTCGATGAGCCGCGCGGATCACCGATCCCGTCGCCGCTGGAATCAGCCAAGCTCCGCGGATAGGTCCGGTAGATCACCCCTCGCCGGTCCGTCGCTGTCCCTCGCGCAATGAGGCGGCAGAGAGTGCCCGGCAAAGATTTGGCTCTGAAAGCCGCCGTGACCTTCGTATGGCCACATACTGAAGCGTGACCCCTTCAACCTCACCCGCGCACCGGGTGCTCAGCGGCAGCCCTTTCGCACGGCCCGTCCCGACTCCGGCGGCAGCCACTCGGATGAACGTCGGAGATCGCGTCACCCACGACCGCTTCGGCTTGGGCCGCGTCACGCGCCTGGTCAACGACTGCGATGTGATCGTCGATTTCGGGGATGAGGACGGCTCTTACCGCTCGGTCGCCCACACCCGGCTCACCACACTCTAGCCAGCCAAGATCAGCGGGACCGGGTGACGAAGCCCGACTCGTAGGCCAGCACCACCGCCTGAACCCGGTCCCGCACGCCCAGCTTGGTCAGGATCCGGGCGACGTGTGTCTTCACCGTGGTCTCGGCGACCACGATCTCGGCCGCGATCTCGGCGTTGGACAGGCCCCGGGCCAGCAGTCTCAGCACTTCGAGTTCCCGTTCGGTCAGTCCTCGCATCACTTCCGGAGGGCCGGGCGATCCGATCGAATCGGTCTGGGCCGGCACCATGAACTGCTCGACCAGCCGCCGGGTGATCGAGGGCTCGATCAGCGCATCGCCTCCGGCCGCCGCGCGGATCGCCGCGATCAGCCTGGACGCGGGTGCGTCCTTGAGCAGGAAACCGTAAGCGCCGGCCCGCAGCGCCCGCACGACGTACTCGTTCTGGTCGAAGGTGGTCAGCACCACCACCCGGGGCGGGTCGGGCATCCCCATCAGCTGCTCGGTGGCGCTGAGCCCGTCCAGCTCCGGCATCCGGATGTCCATCAGCACCACATCCGGGCCGGTCGCGCTCACCTGGGTCAGCGCAGCCCGGCCGTCCGCGGCCTCTCCCACCACCTCGATCCCCGGCTCCGAGTCCAGGATCACCCGGAATCCCGCGCGCAGCAGTTGCTGATCATCGACGATGAGCACGCGGATGGGGTCGGGCACCGGCTCATTGTGACAAGCCCGGCCCGCGCTGGCGTCGTCTTCGCGTCGTCCTTGAGGAGGACACCGCCTGGATAGATCGCTCCTGGTGAGGACGACGGGCCCAGGCCGGAATTCCTAGCCTCGCAGCTACACCGGATCGGCCGGTCGGCATTCGAGAGGAAACCACCATGAACAAGATCTTCGAGGGCGTCCGCTGGAGCGATGCCGTCCTGGCCGCAGCCCTGACTGCTCTGGGTGTCGTCCTGATGGTCGCCAGCATCAACGGAACCGAGGACGCCGTCCGGATGGACTCGCGGTCCTGGCTGATGGTCCCGGTGTTCGCCGCCGCC
>CALMAR010000281.1:467-16175 GCA_937859855.1 uncultured Kineosporia sp. | reverse complement strand
ATGCGGGGCTGCGCGGGCCGGACCTGCGACCCGAGCCCGCGGCGGGCCTGCCGGACCCGACCGCCGAGCCGTTCCCCGTCCTGGCCCCGCACCACGTGGACCACGTCTTCGCCTCCTGGTATCCGCAGGACCGTCGGTTGAGCCTTTCCGTCGTGGTCGACGTCTCCTGGTCGATGGCCTCGCCGGCGCCCGGATCGACGACTCCGCTGATCGACCTGGTCCGCTCCGGCTGCCGCACGGTCGCCAAGATGCTGCCGGACAGCTCGCGAATGGGGCTGTGGGAGTTCGGTTCCCACCTGGACGGCGTGCGCGACTACCGCTCGCTGCTGCCGCTGGAGCCGCTCGGGCCTGCACACCGCGCCAGGTTGTCGACGTCGCTGGCCGGCCTGCGCGCGCAGCACACCGGAACCGGGCTGTACGACACCATTCTCGCCGCCTTCATCCACGCCCGGGACGAGTACCGGCCGGGCACCTCGAACCAGGTGATGGTCTTCACCGACGGCCTGAACTCCGACGATCCGGACTCGATCTCGCTGCAGCGCCTGACGAAGCGGATCAGCGCGGCCGCCGACCCGCAACGGCCGGTGCAGCTGAGCATCGTCGCCTTCGGCCGGCGTCCCGAGGTGTCCGCGGTGGCGAAGGCGCTGGAACCGGTGCACGCCTACGTCGAGCCGCTGGAGACCGCTGACGAGGTGGATGCGATGTTCATCCACCTGGCCACGGGCGGGCTGCACACGGACAACTGACCGGGCGCTGCGTGATCGGGTCCATACTGGAACCGGCGATCGGATCGGGCGCGGGAGGCCTGATGAAGCGGCTGGCGATCTACCTGGACGGGACCTGGGACGACCCGGCCGCCCGCACGAACGTGACCCGGCTGCACGACCTCACCGCGCCGGTGGACGCCGCCGGGGTGGTCCAGAAGGTCCACTACCTGGCCGGTGTCGGCACCCGGCGGCGGGAGCGGCTGCTGGGCGGCATCCTCGGCATCGGGCTGGACCGCAACGTCCGCCTGGCCTACTCCTGGCTGGTGGACCACTACGAGGACGGCGACCAGGTCTTCATCGTCGGGTTCAGCCGCGGGGCCTACACGGCCCGGTCGCTGGCCGGGATGATCGCCCGCTGCGGGCTGCTGGAGCGCGGCGCCGCGACCGGCGTCCAGGAGGTGTTCGACCGCTACGCCGCCGAGGACCGGCGGCTGGTGCCGCAGGCCCGGCGGATCGACATCCACTTCCTCGGCGTGTGGGACACGGTCGGCGCGCTCGGCGTCCCGTTCGGGCGGATCCGCCGGCTCAGCCGCAGCACCACGCTGTTCCACAACACCAACCCGAGCACCCTGTACAAGAACATGTTCCAGGCCCTGGCCATCGACGAGAACCGGTTCGCCTACCAGCCGACGCTGTGGACGGCGTTCCAGAAGGCAGGCACGCCGCTGCGGCCGTTGAACGCCGACCAGACCCTGGAGCAGCGCTGGTTCGTCGGAGCGCACACCGACGTCGGCGGCAGCCGCCGGGACCCGAGCCTTGCGGGCATCCCGCTGGCCTGGATGGCCGAGCGTGCCCAGGCCTGCGGCCTTGCGTTCACCGGGCCCGTCCTCCGGACCGGCGCCGGGGCCGACCTGCCGGTCAGCGACAGCTTCGCCACCTTCCTGTTCGGCGCCTACCGGGTGCTGAAGCTGAACCGGCGGTTCTACCGGGCGATCGGCCGCGGCCCGGTGCGTACGGAGAAGGCGGACGGCTTCTCGCACTCGCTGCACGAGACGGTGGACGGCTCGGTGTTCGACCGGTGGCGGGACGACGAGACCTACCGGCCGCCTGGCCTGGCCCGGTGGGCGCGGGAGCGGGACCAGGATCCGGCGACGCTGCACGGCAGCGTCCCGGCCCGATGAGTCCCGGCCCGATGAGTCCCGGCCCGATGAGTTCCGGCCCGATGGGTTCCGGCCCGATGAGTTCCGGCACCGCCGAGCGCGCTGGATCAGCGTCCGACCAAGCCTTCGGGCGTGCCGCGTGCTACAGCCTGAGCTTCAACGCCGCAAGCGCGTCGTCCGCGTGCTTGTCCATCCTCAGCTCGCTGCTGATCGCCTCGATGATCAGGCCGTCCGGCCCGATCACGAAGGTGGCACGCTTGACCGGTGACGGGCCGAACCGCCGGCGCACCCCGTACGCCTCGGCCACGCTGCGGTCGGGGTCCGCGACCAGGGGGAAGTCGAACCCGTTCCGGTCCGCGAAAAGCTTCTGCCGGTCCACCGCGTCGGCGCTGATCCCGACCCGCTGGGCGCCGGCCTGGGTGAACTCGGCGGCCAGATCCCGGAAGTGGCAGGCCTCCGCAGTGCAGCCGGAGGTCATGGCGGCCGGGTAGAAGAACAGCACCACCGGGCCGCTCTCCAGCAACCGCGCCAGGTTCACCTCGTGAGCGTCCTGGTCCGGCAGCGTGAAGTCGGGCGCACGATCACCTGAACGCAGCACGACACCCCCTCTGTACGAGTTCCTCGCCACGATAAGCGCTCCGCACCTGGCCGGCACGCCGGCCCGTGCTCGCCAGGCGGGACGACGCGTTCCCGGCTACGTTGCGAGACTCCAGCCCGACACCGAATCGGAGTGATCGCATGTACCTCGTCGTCGCCCATGCCACCGGCCGTTCGGAGAGCCGAAGCGAGATCTCCCAGTTGCTGGTCGAGATGGCGGTGGCTTCTCGCGCCGAGGACGGTTGCCTCAGCTACCTGTTCGCCGCCGACGTCGAGAAACCCGACAGCTTCTCCAGCATCGAGACCTGGACCGACAAGGCGGCGTTGCAGGCGCACCTCGCCGGCCCGGGGCTGGCCAAGATGTTGGAGAAGCTCGGGCCGATGCTCGCGTCCGCGCCGAGCATCACCGGTTACGACGTCCCCGGGGAGCCCGACTCGCTGGCGTGAGCGACCACGACCCCGGCGCGCAGGGGGCCAGGCGCATCGCCTTCGGCCCCGGTTGGCTCGTCCTGGGTGCTGACGGCTCGGTGACGGCGATCTCACACCCGACCCGGCCGCGCTCGATGCTGCTGAGCGAGGATCCGGATGCCCCTGAGGCGCTCATGCACGACTCCTCCCGGCGGTGGGGAAAGGGTTTCGTCATCGCGGACGGGGTCGGCCGTCGCTTCGACTCCCCGACCTCGATCTCGGTCACGGACGACGGCGCCGAGCTGAGCCACGACCTGGGCCCGCTCGACCTGCGGGTCCGGCGGCGGATGATGGGCGAGGCGTGGGTCGAGTCCTACCTGCTGCACAACGTGTCCTCGGGCCCGGCCCGGGTCGGCTCGATCGCGGTGAGCACGCCGTGGCGGGATCTGTACCGCTCGAGCCGGGAGAGCCTGCGGGAGGCCGTGCACGCCCACGTGTGGACCGGTGGCGCCGACGCCTGGGCCTGGGCCGTGCCGATGGACGGCTCGGCCCCCGGCCTGGGACTGAACCTGCTCGACGGGGAGCTGTGGGCCTATTCGATCGAGTCCCGGGACGCCGGGACGGGCAGCAACGTGCGCGGGCACATCTACCTGCACGTCACCGACCATGCCCGCGCCCCGCACGCGATGGGCGGCCAGCCGGAGATCGTTCTCGAACCCGGTCAGGCGTACTCGTGGAGCTGGCGGCTTGCGTGGTACCAGCACCTCGCCGACTTCCGCGCGGTGGCGCCTTCCCTGCTGGATGCGGAGGACCTGGCCGCGCCTGTGGGCAGTTCGATCAGGCTGCAGGTTGCACCGGGTGTCACGCTGAACGAGCCGCAACCGGTCGTCGGCACCGTGCCGGGAGTGCGCCATGTCGATGCACGCGTGGGCGATCGCCGTACCCGCATCGCGCTCCTGTTCCACCAGCCGCTCCGGCAGCTCGTGGAGGCCCGCGTGCGGTTCGTCCTGGATCGCCAACGAGCCGCCGAGGCGCCCGGAACCCTGCGATTCGCCTTCGTGCCCTACGACAACGACGCCGGCCTCACGGTGCTCGCCGGGAGCTGGCGCGACTGGTCGGACGTGCGGGAACGGGTCGCCATGGCCCTCCTGCTGCAGGAGGCGCTGGACCGCGGGTGGGGCGATCGCGGCGAGCTGGAGGACGCCGTCACCGGCTACCAGCAGTTCGTGGTCGAGCACGTCGTGGACGCGGCCGGCACCGTGAGCGACGACACCAGGCACGCCCTGCCGCCGCGGCTGTACAACTTCCCGTGGTTCGCTCGGTTCCTCCTAGCCTGCGGGGATCTGGATCGGGCGGTGCTGATCGTCGATCGCTACTACGCCCTCGGCGGCGATGACTTCCTGGCATTCGGTCTGGGGCCGCTGCTGAACGACCTCGAGCGACGCCTGGCCGCTGCGGGGCGGCCCGCTGACGCGTCGCGGATGCGGGACCACCTGCTGCGACATGCCGGCGCCTTCCTCCGGTACGGGGACGACCTGCCGGCGCATGAGGTGAACTACGAGCAGTCCATGGTCGCCCCGCTGCTGGAACTGCTGCTGACCGCGCACCGGGAGCAGCCCGGATCGGTTCCGGCCGAGGAGCTGACCCGGAGGCTCCCGTGGTTGACGGCCTTCGCGGCCGATCAGCCCGATGCCCGGCTTCGGCACGTGCCGATCCGGCACTGGGACGGCTACTGGTTCGGTCGCAGCCGGCTGTGGGGAGACGTCTTCCCGCACTACTGGTCGGTGCTCAGCGCCGGCGTCTACCTGGGCTGGCCGGCCTCGCTGGCCGACGAGCCCACGCTGCGGACGCTGCGGCGGATGGGACGCTCGATCCTGCGGGCGAACCTCGTCCACTTCGCATCGGACGGATCGGCGAGCTGCGCCTTCGTCTACCCCAGCTGTGTCAACGGGGAACCGGCGCACATGGCCGATCCGCTGGCCAACGACCAGGACTGGGCCCTCCTGTACGCCCTGCGACTCGGCCTGGAACAGCCCATCCCCCGGTGAACCACCGGCTTATTTCGCTCCCGCGTCGCCGCGATCGTGACCAGAGCGGCCGCGGCACCGAGAGAAGTCCTAGGCGTGCGCCCCTGCCAGCCGCAGCAGCGCGGAATCGATGAGCGCCGTCACGTCCTCGCGCGTGCGCTCCGCCTGGTCGTTCCAGACGATCAGATCGCGCGTGCGGGTGGCGCGAACCCAGGGTGCGCAGACCCGTTCGATCGGTTCGCCCGGGCCGAGACCCCGCCGGACCTGGAGTTCGTTCCAGAGCGCGTCGATTGCCGGCGCGCTGTGATGGGCCTCGCCGCTGTATCTCCACGCCGCGCCGAGCACGGCTGCGACCAGGCAGCTGCTCCTGACCGCCGCAGCATCGAAGCCACCTCGAAGGAGCGTGTGGATGCTTCGGAGCGGCCCGTTCGCATCGGCCACCGTGTGCCACCGGTCACGCGTCCATCCCCGCTGCACGTCATCGCGTGCAGCCCCGAGCACGATCGTCGCGTGCTCAGAACGCGTGAGCTCCCCGTCCCAGGGTCTCGACCGATCCGGCCCGGCATTCGCCATCAGGCACCTCCGACGTACGCCGTCCACAGGGGAACGACCCGCTCACTGTCACACGACCGCCCGGCGCACGACACCCCAGATGCACCCGGTGCATCGCTTCCTGGGCTCCTTGCGGTCTCACCCGGCTGCGCGCAGGTCGAGGCAAGGTTCTTCTTCTTCCGCGTGGGCCGATCGTCGGGTCGCGGCCTGCACCTGATGGACGAGCGCGAGGTCGAAGGTACGGGCCACGGCGACGGCGGCAGCTCGATCCTCGTCGGGGATCTGCATGCCGTCGTGGCTGAGCATGATGACGCGGGCGACGGTGACGAGCTTCTCCTGGGTCCTGTTCGACAGTTCGGTGAGCACGTTCCAGGCTGCTTCCGTGGGCAGCTGGAATCTGGCGGCGAGTAGGCCGGTGGCTTGCGCCGTGATCGTCCGCGATGCCAGCGCCCTGCGGAGATGGGCCACTTCGATCTCGGCCTCACTCGCACGAGTCGGGTCCAGGGTGTGATGTTGCGCGTCCACAGGGTCCACCTCCCCGGTAGCCGACCTACCCACGCAACGTGCGCTGAGCAGGCGATCGACGGAACCGAGTCGATGGTCGACCCGCCACCGAACCCGGGTCGACTGCCGCTTCTGGATCGCCGATCAGATGATGCCACCGGGGTCCTGGGCGGCACGGAACTCAAGGAGAAGAATAGAGGGCCGGCTGACGACTGCAAGGTGTCCACCGGACTCGACGGGATGCGGATGCCGCAGGGTTCGCCGCCGACCGTGCACACTGCGGGGCGAGGTGAAGACCCTCCCCCGTCGAGCACAGACGATGGCGGGTCTGCACGGGGCGGCGGCCGGCGGCCGGTCGTCTGTTCGTTGGGCGGCACGGCGCGCCACTCCTCGGGTAGGTACGACTCGACTCTGAGCCACAGTCAGTCTGTTCTAAACGCGTTTCAGGCGATCATCACTGGCGAGATCGCACGCACTGTCCAGGACACGGTGCCGACGTCGGCGGCGGGTGCAGTGTCTTCGAAGCGGGCCGCGGCGGTGCGCCTCGATCCCGGCTGACCCGAAGCCCGAGACGAACCCGGATCGCCCCCGCAGTCGAGTCACGAGGGGACGCGAGTCGCGGACCAACCGCGGAGCACGGCGCCCGAAGCACCTCGGAGACGCCGATCTCGACGCACGTGCGTATGCTGAGGAAAAGCGCAGGTGGTGCGTGCTGCCCCAGTCCTAGGCGGCTTAGCTTGGGAATGGTGCTCATGGCGCAGGTGGTTGCTCGATCCGGCTTTCACGGCCGGCGCTGCTGTGCGATCTGACGGCCCGGAGGACTGGCCGGAACGCATCCGCGAGATCATCGGCGAAGAGGGCTCAGGGCAGCCGGCAACTCCGCCTTCGGTGTGGTTGAGGAAGCTGTGTGAGGTCGCCGCCCGCCACCTTCCCACCACTGGCGTGGGTGTCAGCCTGATGACCGCGGGCGGTGACTCCCACCTGGCTGCCGCCTCGGACGAGACCAGCGTGGTGATCGAGGAACTCCAGTTCGTTCTGGGTGAAGGCCCGTGCCTGGACGCCTTCACCACGAGACGTCCCGTCCTGGCCCCCGATCTCAGCCACGAGGGCGGCCTTCGCTGGCCGGCCTATGCGCCGGCCGCGCAGGATCACGGAGTGCAGGCGGTGTTCGCCTTCCCGCTTCGCATCGGGGCAGCGTGTCTGGGCGTTCTCGACCTCTACTGCGACCATCCAGGCAACCTCGCCCACAGCGTGGCGGAGGAAGCTCAGCAGTTCGCCCGCATCGCGCTGGGGGGATTGCTCGCCGACTACAGGCTGGCTCCGCACGCGTCGGGGGGCACGTCGGGTGACCTCGCCCGAGACACCTTCGAGGGCACCGTCGACTACCGTCTCGAGGTCTACCAGGCCGCAGGCATGATCCAGGTACAGTTGAGGGTCTCCGCGTCGGAAGCACTGCTGCGCCTGCGAGCTCACGCATACGCGACCGATCGCCGCGTCTCGGAGGTCGCCCGAGACATCATCTCCCGGACGCTCACACTGCACGACGACTGATGACCGTTGACCGTTGACCGATGACCGATAATGGACGGCGCTGAGGGTGACTGCCGGCGAAGGGCCAGAAAGCATGTCTACGATCCCGATCACCGAACTGGGCCGTGTATTCGTGGAGATCGCCGACACGATGGTCGACGAGTTCGACGTCGTCGAATTCCTGCAGATGGTCACCGCCCACGCGGCTGAACTGACCGGAACGCACTCGGCAGGTCTGCTCCTGGCCGACGAGAACGCTCGTCTGCACTTCATGGCCGCCTCCAGCGAGCCCGTGCACCTGCTGGAGCTGTTCCAGGTGGCGGTCGAGGAAGGTCCCTGCGTCGACTGCTTCCGCTCCGGCCAGGCGGTGGACAAGGTCGACCTGCGCCGGTCGGCCGACCGGTGGCGCGTCTTCACTCCTCGCGCTCTGGGGGCGGGTTTCACCTCTGCCCACGCCTTTCCGCTCCGGCTGCGTCAGCAGATCGTCGGCAGCCTGGGGCTGTTCAGCATCGAACCGGTCGAGCTGGCACCCAGCGACGCGGAGATCGTGCAGGCGCTTGCCGACATCGCAACGATCGGAATCCTGCAGGAACGCACCATCCGCGAAAGCGTCCAGCTCGCCGATCGACTTCAGTCCGCGCTGGACAGCAGGATCATCATCGAACAGGCCAAGGGCGTCCTCGCCCAGAAGAACGGCACCTCCATCGACGAGGCCTTCGAGTTGCTCCGCAGTTACTCCCGGCGCAATCACCTCCGGCTCAGCGACCTGGCTCACGCCGTGGTCCGTGACCCGGACGGCGCCCCTGACCTGAGTGCTCAGGGACCGGCATCTCCTCCAGCCGGAACCTGAATCGCCGAACGCCGGCTCCTGCGGGTGCGGGCCACCGAGCAGCGAGTTCGGGAGCTCGACCGGCCGATGCGATGACTAACGGGCTCCGGCGGGGTCTGTCCTGCTGATACTCGACGCAGGAGGAATCATGGGCAAAGTCGTCGCATCCATCACCACGTCGCTCGACGGTTACATCACCGGTCCGGACGACGGGCCGGAGTACGGGCTGGGCCGGGGTGGCGAGCGCCTGCACTACTGGGTGATGGGCGGTCCGTGGACCTACGAGGGTGGCCACGACTTCGCCATGCACGGCCCCGACAAGGAGTTCTACGACGGGCTCGTCTCGACGGTGGCGTCCGGTGTGGTCGGGCGCGGCATGTACGACGCGGCCGGTGCCTGGGGCGGGACCAATCCGTTCCCCGGGACGCTGTTCGTGCTCACCCACCGCACCGAGGATCAGCCCGCGGCGGAGACCGGCTTCCGGTTCGTCGCGGACCTCGACGAGGCACTCGCCAGGGCGGCCGAAGCAGCCGGGGACGGCGACGTCGGCGTCGGTGGCGGCGCGGACGTCATCCGGCAGGCGCTGGCGGCGGGGAAGGTCGACGAGCTGGTCATCTCCACCGCTCCGGTGATCCTCGGTGCCGGCAAGCGGCTGTTCGACGGGTTCGATCAGGACATCGACCTCGAGGTGGCCGAGGTCCACAACTCGCCGTACGCCACCCACGTCCGCTACACCGTCACGAAGCAGCCGTAGTCACCGGCGGACGACGCGACCCCGTCTCAGGTCTTCCCGCAGGACACGGCCGATTCCCTGCCGGCCTGCCATGCCAGGTCGTCTCCTCACCCGTCGTCCGACTCGTCCAGCCGGGCGAGACGGCGGATCATCGTCTCGAGCATGGCGGGCCGGTCGAGCGGTCCGAGTCGGCGGTGCACGGAGCGCGCGGGTCGCTCCAGCGTGGCGACGCCGTGCAGCCCGGCCCAGAGCATCCACGTGTCGACCCGAGGGTTGGTGCTGCTGCCGGTTCCCGCATCGGCGCAGTCACGGATCAACGACTCGACGACGGTGAACGTCTCGACGGCGTTGCGCGCGTAACCTTCGGCGTCGAACATCAGGTGGTAGCGCGCCTTGTGGTCCCAGCCGAACTGCACGTACGCGCGACCGGCCGCGATCAGCGCGAGGGCGGGGTCGCCGGGCGGCTGGGCGGCGATCGCGTCGGTGACCCTCAGCCGCAGGTGGTCGAAGCTGCGGGCCAGCACCGCCTCGACGATGGCCGGCAGGCTGTCGAAGTGCGCGTAGATCGGCGGGGCGCTGATACCGGCGCGCCGGGCGATGCCGCGCAGTGTCAGCGCCCGTGGTTCATCGGTCTCGTCGAGCAATTCGATGGCAGCGTCCAGGATCTCCTCGCGCAGTCGAGCGCCCTCGCCACGGGCGTTCCTCGTGCGCTGTGACGACATCGCCTCTCCTCTTGACAGCGAGCTTATAGTTACGGCCGTTAGGTTACGAACGTTAGCAGATTGGTTCGCGATGGCTCCGCTGCTGAAGGACAGCCTGTTCGAGGCGCAGGCCCTGCGGGCTCTGGGCTATGCGCCCTACGAAGGTGCCGACGTCGGGGAGTGCCTGGCAACGGTGGGGCGGGTCCGCGGGACGTCGCTGGACAGTTGGCATCACGAGTGGTCGGCGACCGCGAGCCAGGTGCTCGCCTCCGCGCAGGCGAGCACGTCCGCCGGTGATCGCGAGGGAGCGCGCCGCGCGGTCTTCCGCGCGTCCAACTACTTCCGGCCGGCGGGCATCTTCGCGATGGGTGTGCCGACAGATCATCGGCTGATCGAGGGACACCGGCAGGAGGTCGCGTCGTTCCGTCGCGGGGTCCAGCTGCTGCCCGCCCCGCCGCAGCTCCTCGCCATCCCCTACGAAAGACGCACGCTACCGGCGTACTTCTTCCGCCCGGCGCTCGACGACGTCGCGCGCCCGACGTTGATCCTGATCAACGGCTACGACGGCACCGCCGAGGAACTCTACTTCTGCAACGGCGCCGCCGCCCTGGCCCGCGGCTACAACGTGCTGACGTTGGACGGCCCCGGCCAAGGGACGATGATCATCGACGAGGGCGTGGTATTCCGACCCGACTGGGAGAACGTCGTCACCCCGGTGGTGGACGCCGTACTCGAGCTGCCCGGCGTCGACCCTGGACGGATCGCCCTGATGGGGCTCAGCTTCGGCGGCTACCTGGCCCCGCGCGCCGCCACCAGGGAACACCGGCTCGCCGCCTGCGTCTCGGACTGCGGGCCCTACGCCCTCCTCCGGGCAGTCCCCAGCCGACTGCCCGGCGTCCTCGCCCGCCAACTGCCCGACGGCAACCCGGTCCTCCTCGGCACCCTGGACCGGCTCGCCCGCACGGTGATGAGCAGACCCACCGCCGGCTGGGCGCTGCGGCGCAACCTGATGGTGCACGGCCTCGACAGCCCGCTGGCCTACTTCCGCATGGCCTCGCAGTACTCGCTCGTCGGCATCGAGCACGAGATCACCTGCCCGACGTTCGTCTGCAGGACCGACGCCGACGATCTCGGCGCGGGCGCGCCCAGCCTGTACGCCGCCCTGACCTGTGCCAAGAAGTACGTCGAGTTCACCGCCGCCGAAGGCGCGGGCGAACACTGCGAGGGCGGAGCCAGGACGGCCTTCCACCAGCAGGTGTTCGCCTGGCTCGGCGAGGTCCTGCAGTTGCGGTCGACGGCCACGGCATGAACCTCCTCGAATGGCACGACCTGTTCATCGCCTGCGCGGGGGCGGCATCCGCGCTCGCCGGCCTGATCATCGTGGCGATCAGTGTCAACATCTCGAAGATCTTGACAATCCCCAGCATGACCTCGCGAGCTGCCGCCACCGTCGCCGGGCTGGTGCTGATCATCGTCCTCAGCTGCGCCGGGCTCGTCCCCCGACAGCCGGCCCGGTTGCTGGGTGCGGAGGCCGTGTTCGCCTCCGCGCTCGCCCTGGGCCTCGCGATCCGGTCGGCCGCCCACATCATGCGGCTCCGGCCGACCGGCCAGGGGGTCGGCCTCGCCGTCCTGAAGAGTGCGCTCGGCATCCTGCCCACCGCCGGGGTGCTCGCCGGCGGACTGCTGCTGTGCGCGGACCTGACAGCGGGCCTCTACATTGCCACGGCCGCGATCATTGCCGGCCTGGCGACCGCCGTCACCAACGCGTGGGTGCTGCTGGTCGAGATTCTCCGCTGAGCGGCAGGCCTTCCTCCGCGGCGGCTACCGAGTAGTGCTGGTCGGTACGCGTTCGTGGGAGCACCGGGCCGGTAGGAGACTGCGTCACCCGACGGCGACGGCCGTCGATTCGTCCTGGCGAACGGAGATCGGGTTCGTGGGCGGATGCCACGGCTTGGCCCGCAGCAGGAGAATCGCGGCGAGGACCACACAGGCTCCCAGGGTCGCGAATCCGGTCTCTCCCGCCACGTAGGCCAGGCTGGCCGGTGAGGTCGCGACGACGGTGCTGGCGCCCATGTCGAAGACGGTGTTGACGGAGTTGTGCGCCACCGCGACCGGCCACACGCTGCCCGAGCGGTCGCGCAGCCAGGCGTAGAAGACGCCGCCCGCCGTGATGGTCACGACCGCTGCAGGGGCCGCGATCCAGCGCGAACCACCCACGTCGTAGGTCGTGGCCAGCAGGATCAGCGGGAGGTGGAAGAGGCCGTGCGCGAAGCCGGTGATCAGCGCACCCCGGCGCATGCCGGTGACCTGTTGCACGCGCGGCAGCATGTAGCCGCGCCAGCCGATCTCCTCGCCGAGGATGACGATCGTCATGATCACTGTATTGATCATCAGGTTGACCACCCAGGTGGTGGCGGTGGCCGTCGTGATGTCGATGTCGGCCCAGCGGCCGGCCCCGATGACCAGGGCGGTGCCGTAGGCGGCGCCGCACAGCAGGACAGGCAGGAACAGCGCGGGCAGCCACGACGCGAGGCCTGCCTTCGTGAGGCCGAAGCTTCGCCACAGCTCGCGGCGGGTGCCGCGCCTGAACATGGTGAAGGTGAGGATCGTTACTGTGACCGTCGGTACCAGGACGCTCAGCAGCAGGTTGATGTGGGCGTGCGGCAGCGTCACGGCGATGGTCAGCGCCAGCGCATCGGCGACGGCCAGATAGGCGAGCACTTCGCGGACCGGTGAGCGGTACTCGGGGATGTTCGTTGTCTGCGTCATGTTTCAACTGTTTCCCGAAGCGCGAGTCATCCGCGTCTGGCTACCGGCCCCTGTCAGCCAGGTCTGCAGACTGAGGTCAGCCCTGTCCTGGGACAGTCGGACCGCAGAGCACTGTCGGTGATGCTCTCCGGCCCGTGCTCCGGGTGCGGGGCCACGTAGACCGTGAGGGTGTACGTGCGTTGGCCCCCGTATCCCGGTGCGAACGGGATCTCGGCGTGCACCTCGGCCGCGCTGCCGCGTGCGTGAGGGTTCGGCAAGGGACGCGGCAGTTGCTTCGCCAGCCATCCCGCCGGAGAGTAGAGCCATGGCAACGGGTAGATGGAACGAGCTCAGTTTGCGCACCCGCCGCTTGGTCCTGGCGGCCGCGACCGTTGAGGGGCTTCTCAAGATTGCCGCTCTGGTAGATCTGGTGCGGCGACCGGCCCAGGAGGTTCGGGGGTCCAAGCGGATCTGGGCAGTCGCAATCGTGCTGATCAATTCGGCCGGCGCCGTGCCCCTCCTGTATTTCGGTCGCGGGCGGATCAAACGGCCCGTCGCGCCCTGACCGCCGGTTGCTGTCCCTCCGTCGCCCGACGACGTCTCAATTCCTGCATTGCTTGGTGAGGGGTACACCGCCAGTTCACGACCAGAAGGGATCGCCGGCCTTGTCAGCGCAGAGTGACGCTGTCCGCGGACACGACAAAGGGAGAACTGTGGCACGCCGCACACAAACGATCCTCGTGGACGACATCACCGGCAAGGAACCGCGCGTCGCCGCCGCAGGGCTGCCGAGCGGACCCAGCCCCGATCCGGGTGTGGGCGGCAGAGAACGGGATCGAGGTCTCACCGCGAGGTCGGATCGGCGCCGAGTCGTCGAGCAGTGCCACACCGCCGGCAACTCACGGTCCTTGCGAAAGCAGCTCAGAACGAGCAAGGCCCCCCGAGCACGCTGGATGCCCCGCGACAGGCAAGCTGGTCGCGGCGCGGACACAGGGCGGCCCGACCACGACGTGTCAAGCCGCAAACCAAGGAGGACGCTATGACGCAACCGGCGGACGACGACCGCTTCGACTACGAAGCCGGACGTACCGAGCAGGAAGCACCGGCGGTCGGGCAGTCCAGCGCCGACCAGGACCCCGAAGCCACCGGCGGGGATGTCGAAGGCGGCGAGGAAGTCGGGGTCCGGGAAGCCGCGCAAGCGGAGAGGGAGAACGACCCCGAGTCCTGAGGGATCGCCCGTCCGCGGGCCCGGGAGTGTCCTTGGCCGCACACGTCGATGTCGGGCTACTAGCCTCCTTCATCGGTGATCGAGGGAAATGGAGCGATGATGCGGATCGCACTCGTGAACCCGGGTGAGATGGGCGCGGCAATCGGTGCGCAACTCGTTCGTGCCGGGCACCAGGTGAGATGGCTACCGGCGGGCCGCAGCCAGAGCACGTATCGCCGGGCCGAGTCGGCCGGGCTCGAGCCGGCCGACTCCGTGCAGGACTGCGACGTGGTCCTGTCGGTGGGGCCGCCGGCGGCGGCAGAGGACATCGCACGGTCGGTGGCTGGCTCGGAGGTCGGTTTCACCGGCCTGTACGTCGATCTGAACGCCATCTCTCCTCAGACCGCGGAATCGGTGCAACGGATCACCGAGCAGGGTGGAGCCAGGGCGGTCGACGGCAGCGTGATCGGGCCGCCGCCGAGCAGACCCGGTACCACTCGCATCTTCCTGAGCAGCGACGGCGCGGCCGACGCCGCCCAGCTCTTCCGCGACACGGTGATCGAGCCCGTGATCCTGGATCAGAGTCGAACAGCCGCCTCTGCGATCAAGGTGGCCTACGGCTCCTGGACCAAGGGCAGCGCTGCGTTGTTGCTGGCCGCACACGCGACCGCCGAACACCACGGAGTCGACGCCGCACTCTTGGATGAATGGAACCGGTCGCAACCAGCACTCGCGCAGCGCCTGCAGGCCGCTCAGTCGGAGGCCACGAACAAGGGTTGGCGCTGGGCCGCGGAGATGCAGGAGAACGCCAGGACCTTCGAGGCCGCCGGCCAGCCACCCGGCTTCGCGGAGGCGGCGGCCGAGATCTTCGACAGGTATCCACGCCCCAATCCCGGCTAGACACCGGGCGCTGTGTCGCATTCCTGCTCGTGCGCCCGTTGCCCACTACATCTGTTGTTCCAGCCACCACAGGCGTAGTGTCTGATGTCATGGAAAGCAGGCAGGAGCGGCTACTCGACGCTGCGATCGATCTGCTGGGCGCTGAGGGACTGCGAGCCGTGACGCACCGCGCCGTCGACGCCCGGGCAGGCCTGCCGATGGGCTCGTCGTCGAACTATTTCCGCACCCGGGATGCGCTGCTCGAGGCCCTCGTCGATCGGGTCACGGTCCGCGAACTGGCCGTCATGGACCGGTATCTCACGACCGCACCACCGAAGACACCGAGCGACCTGGCTGGGGTGCTGGGTGTCATTGCCATGGACCAGGCCGGCT
This sequence comes from uncultured Kineosporia sp., assembly GCA_937859855.1. The sequence goes on along the minus strand of CALMAR010000281.1, from coordinate 1,200 downwards.
CTCACCGGCTCCTGACCGTGGCCAGGTACGCGCTGCTGCTGGAGGGCTCGCGCAGACCCGAGCTGTCCGCGCGGCTGCTGTCGACCGGCGCTCGGGTCAACGCCTACGTGTCCGCCTGGCTGCAGCTGATCGGCTCGGCAGACCCCGACCACGACCTGCACGTCCTGGGCAACTACGTCGTCGGGGTGGTCCTGCATCAGCTGGCCGTGCCCGACCCCGCCTTCGACCCGACCGACCACATCGAGGCTCTGCTGGAATCGCTCATCCCGAGCGTCCACGTCTGACCGAGGGGAGCGCCATGGACGACACCGAAGTCTGGCATTCGATCCATCGGCAGCGGCTGGCCGTCGTCGAGCTGCTCGACCCACTGACCAAGGAGGAGTGGGATCGCCCATCGCTGTGCGAGGGGTGGACCGTGCGCGAGGTCGCGGCTCACCTCACCCTGCAGGAGGTCAACGTGGCGGCGTTCGCACGGCTGGTCCTGCGGCATCCGTCCGCGGCGGCACGCGGTATCGGCGCGATCACGCGGGAGGCCGCCCAGGACGAGGCGCGCCGCCGCCCGCCCGCCGAGCTGATCGCCAGGATAGAGGCCATGATCGGCTCCCGGCGGCACAACGTCGGCGTGACCTGCCGAGAGACGATGATCGACATTCTGGTCCACGGCATGGACATCGCACTGCCACTGGGGCGCGCGCGGGGCGGGCCCCCGCACCCCCCCCCGGGGGCGGCCCCC
>CALMAR010000281.1:0-457 GCA_937859855.1 uncultured Kineosporia sp. | reverse complement strand
CGCGATCTTCCTGATCAACGCGACCAAGGACGACGTCCCGCAGGACGCCGCAGCGGAGGCGGCCACCCGGACCTGGTCGGCGCCGTTCGGCGGCTACCCCTTCTTCGCCCGCCGCAGGTTCCGTGGCTACCGACTCGAGGCGGACGACATCGATTGGGCGGTGGGAGACGGGCTCTCGATCCACGGCCCCATGCATGCCCTCCTTCTGCTCATCACCGGCCGGAAGGCTGCGGCGCGGCCGCAGCGGTCGGGCGAGGGCACCGGCCGGCTGGGCGGTGATGTAGGACGCCCGTAGCGCCCGGGCGCGCGCTTGATCATCGCGGGCGTCGGCGTCCAGCGCGATGGCGAGGTTTTCTTCACCGGCTACTCCGACATGCTGATGCTGATCCGTTATGGCGAGTCAGGACGGGCACGCGCCCGCGCCGCCGCCGGATCCGGCAAGCCCGTGGCCTACGAC
>CALMAR010000280.1:4522-11310 GCA_937859855.1 uncultured Kineosporia sp. | reverse complement strand
GGGTCACGGTGATCCCTACCCGGGCTCAGGTACAGGGCCTGGCCGCCGCTGCCGTTCATGATGCTGGCCGGGATTTCGACGACGACGTGGTGTCGATGTCGTCGGCGGCCGGGGCGGCGCGGGACGGTGCGGTCACCATCGCTGCTAGGGACGGCCTGACCAGTGCTGGCCCGTGCCGGCTGGGTGACGTCCTCGGGGTGCTGGACGGCGACTTCGCGATCGTCGGGCAGAGCCTGCACGATGTGGCTGTGCAGGTGCTCGATCGATTGCTGTCCGCCGGTGGCGAGCTGGTCACGCTGGTCGCCGGTGCCGGTGGCCACGGATCGCTGGCCACCTCGGTGGCCACCGCGCTGCGCGCGCGCCAGCCCCGGCTGGAGATCCAGATCCACGACGGCGGCCAGCCGCGCTATCCGCTCCTGATCGGGGTCGAGTGATGGCTGAGCGGGACCTGGGCTCGGCCCTGCGGCGCGGCCCGGTACTGGAAGAGTCTCTGTCGCAGTACTTCCGGAAGAAGGGCGCGCTGGAGGGGTTGCAGAAGGAGTACGGGCTGACCACCGCCGGTGATCTGCTCCGGCACTACCCCCGGCGCTACATCGAGGTCAATGAGCTGACCGTCCTGGACGCGTTGCCCGACAACGAGAACGTGACCCTGGTGGCCGAGGTCGCCACCGCCAGGACCCGGATGATGCAGCGCGGCCGCTCGATGCTGAATGTCGTGGTCACCGACGGCTCTGGTCAGCTGCACCTGGCCTTCTTCGCGGCCGTGCCGTACCACAACAGGCGGCTGCGTCCCGGTGTGCGGGCCCTGTTCACCGGCAAGGTGAGCATGTACCGGGGGCAGCGCCAGCTGGCTCAGCCCAGTTACGAGCTGCTGGAGGACGTCGACGAGGGCGACGAGGACGCCCTGCGCGCCCGGGCCGCCCGGCCGATTCCGGTCTATCCAGCCACCGCGGCGGTGGATTCGCAGGCGCTGGGTCGCACTGTCCAGGTCATCCTGGACACCATGGGCCGCCTGGAGGACCCGATCCCGGCCGAGATCCGGGCCCGGCACGGCCTGATGGATCTGACCACCGCACTGCGGGCCATTCATCGGCCCGACGACCTCGAGCAGGCTCGAAAGGCCCAGCGCCGCTTGCGGTTCGAAGAGGCGTTCGTGATGCAGGTGGCACTCGCCCGGCGCCGCCGGGCTGATCACGAACTGGCCGCCGTGCCACGGCAGGCCGCGCCGGGCGGACTGGTGACGCAACTGGACCAGCGGCTCCCGTTCAACCTGACCTCCGGTCAGCACGAAGTCAGTGCGCAGATCGCCGATGACCTGGCGCGGACCTGGCCGATGCACCGGTTGCTGCAGGGTGAGGTGGGCTCGGGCAAGACGGTGGTCGCACTGCGGGCCATGCTCAGCGTGATCGACGGCGGCGGCCAGGCGGCGCTGCTGGCCCCCACCGAGGTGCTGGCCACCCAGCACCATCGTTCGATCATGGGCATGCTCGGGGAACTGGCCGAGGCTGGCATGCTCGGCGGTGACAACCGCGGCACCCGGGTCACCTTGCTGACCGGCTCGCTCTCCGCCCCGGCGCGGCGAAAGGCATTGCTGGAGGCGGCGTCTGGCGAAGCGGGGATCGTGGTCGGCACGCATGCCCTGCTGGCCGAGCGGGTCCAGTTCGCCGATCTCGGCCTGATCGTGGTGGACGAGCAGCACCGGTTCGGGGTCGAGCAGCGAGACGCCTTGCGAGGCAAGGCGAAAGCGGCGCCGCATCTGCTGGTGATGACCGCCACCCCGATTCCCCGCACGGTCGCGATGACCGTGTTCGGTGATCTGGAGATCAGCACCCTGCGCGAGTTGCCGGCTGGGCGCTCGCCGATCTCGACCGCGGTCGTGCCAGCCGCCAATCAGCGCTGGGTGGACCGGGCCTGGCAACGGGTGCAGGAGGAGGCCGCGTCCGGCCATCAGGTGTTTGTGGTCTGCCCGCGGATCGGTGCGGACGACGAAGCAGACGATCAGCCGGCCGAACCGTCGCAGCCGGCTGACCCGGCCGACCCGGCCGACCCGGCCGAGCAGGCCGGCGAGGCGATCGAGCCGGCTCTGGCCGAAGCCGCCGAAGCCGCCGAAGCCGCCGATCAGGAGCGCCGTCCGGGCGCGGCGGTACTGGAGCAGCTGGCCAGGCTACGAGAACTGCCCGCCCTGGCCGGGCTAGCGGTCGAGGCGCTGCACGGCCGGATGCCCGCCGACGATCGCGACCAGACCATGCGCCGGTTCGCGGCCGGGAAGATCGACGTCCTGGTCGCCACCACCGTGATCGCGGTGGGCGGGGACGTGCCCAACGCCAGCACGATGGTGGTGCTGGACGCCGATCGGTTCGGCGTCTCCCAGTTGCATCAGCTGCGCGGCCGGGTCGGGCGCGGCAGCGTGCCCGGCCTGTGCCTGCTGTTCACCGAGGTCAGCGAGGGACCCGCGTTCGAGCGGCTGGAGGCCATCGCCGGCACTCTGGACGGGTTCGAGCTGGCCCGGGTCGACCTGGAGAACCGGCGGGAGGGGGACGTGCTGGGCAACCGGCAGTCCGGCGGGCGGTCGTCGCTGCGGCTGCTGCGGGTCCTGCGGGACGAGAAGCTGATCGAGACGGTCCGGCACGAGGCGACCGCGGTGGTCGAGTCGGACGGGGAGCTGGCCGGCCAGCCGGCCCTGCTGGCGGCGCTGCGGGTCTGGCTGGACGAGGACCGCGAGGCCTACTTGGAGCGTGGATGACCCGGATCGTGGCCGGTCTGGCCAAGGGGCGCCGTCTGGTGGTTCCCAAGGGCGATGTCACCCGCCCGACCAGCGAACGGGTGCGTGAGGCGATCTTCGGTGCGCTGGATGCCCGATCCCGGCTGGCGGGCGCCAAGGGGCTCGACCTGTACGCCGGATCCGGTGCGATGGGACTCGAGGCGGCCAGCCGGGGCGCAGCCTCGGTGGTGCTGGTCGACTCGGCCCGCCAGGCCGTCGATGCGGCCCGGCAGAACGTCAGTGCGCTGGCGCTGCCGCGGGTGACGGTGGTGCTCTCCTCCGTACAGCGGTTCCTGAACCGCTCAGGCTCTGGCGTGCTGTCCCAGCGCCCGGGTGTTCAGGGCGGATCGCCGTCCACGGCCTCGCTGGTGTTCGCCGACCCGCCCTACGACCTGAGTCAGGGCGAGCTCACCGCCGTCCTGGCTGGGCTGATCACCGGCAACTGGCTGGAATCCGGCGCACTGGTGCTGCTCGAGCGCAGTTCGCGGGCGCTGGAGCCGGAATGGCCGCCCGGGCTGACCCGGCGGGCGGTCCGCCGCTACGGCGACACCACGGTCTGGGAGGCCGAGTGGCTGCCCTAACTTTGGCCGCATGACTGTCGTCGTCTGCCCCGGCACCTTCGACCCGGTCACCCACGGACATCTGGATGTCATCGCCCGGGCCAGCAGGTTGTTCGATCAGGTGGTGGTCGCCGTACTCACCAATCCAGGCAAGCGGCCGGTGTTCAGCTCCCCGGAGCGGCTGGCCATGCTCCAGGAGAGCCTGGACGAACTGGACCTGGCTGGGCCGGTACGGGCCGAGGCGGTGCCGGACGGGCTGCTGACCGACTTCTGCGCCGGGGCCGGTGCGGTCGCGATCGTGAAGGGTGTGCGGGGCGGCCCGGACTACGCCTATGAGCTGCCGATGGCGAGGATGAACCGGCACCTGTCCGGAATCGAGACGGTGTTCCTGCCCGGTGACCCCGGCCTGGAACACGTCTCGAGTTCGCTGGTGAAGGAGGTGGCCAGCTATGGGGGCGACGTGTCCGGACTGATCCCGGAATCTGTTCTGGCGCGCCTCCTGGAACGAGTCGGGCCGGTTGGTCAGACTGACAACCACTTGGACGAATAGACCGGTTGTGTAGCGCTTTCGCTGGAGGTGCCGATGAGTCTGCGCCGCACCCTGGACACGATGGCGCTCACCGTGGGCCGGGCCAGTTCGGTACCGCTGTCGGCGTCCTGCATGGTCAACCGGGCGGAGATGCTGTCGCTGATCGAGCGGGCCCGGGGTGAGTTGCCGGCCGAGCTGGACGAGGCAACCCAGCTTCTGGTCGCCCACCAGGAGGTGCTGGACACCGCTGAGCGCGAGGGTGAGCAGTTGCTGGAGAACGCCCGGTCCCAGGCTGAGGCGATGATCGAGGACACCGTGATCGTGGCCAACGCCCAGGCCCGCGCGGACGCGATCCTGCACGCCGCCCGGGCCGAGGCCACCCGGCTGCTGCGCTCGGCCGATCAGTACTGCGATCGGCGGCTGGCCCTGTTCCAGAGTGATCTGGAGGCCTGCCTGGGTCAGGTCAGCAATGGCCGGGTCCGCCTGCAGGAGCGGTCCGAGCTCGACACCTTCGCCCAGGAGAGCGGGCTGGCCGATGCCGCGGACGCGGTGGACGACGCCTACCGAGCCAGCCGGGAGCTGGACGACCAGAGTGATGAGCTGGGGCCGGACGCCGAGATCGATGGCTACGACCTGACCGAGATCCCGGTTCAGGTCCAGGATGAGGATCCGGTCGCTGAACCGGCCGAGCCAGCCGCTCTCTCCAGCCGGAAAGACCTGAACGACCTGAATCAGCAGGCCGGGCTGCGGCCTCAGGTGATCGACCTGCGGGGCGAGGCCGAACCGGCCGGTTTGGGCCGCAGCGGGTCCCTGCAGTAATCTTCCTAGTCGGTCTCATTCAGGTTCGTGAGGCTCGATCGGGTCAGTTCGGCTGATTCCGTCGGCACCAACTGATTCGGCTGTTCAAGGAGTGCACCATCCGCACCGACCCCCGGTCGCCGTTCGTTCTCAGTACCCGAGATCTCGCCCGGCGTCCCGGTACCATGCGCACGGCGTCCCTCACTCTGCCCGCACCCAGCGGACTGGGCACGGATGTGGTGTGGGTGGCCGAGGGTGCGCCCCTCGAACTGGATCTCCGGCTTGAAGCGGTGATGGAAGGCGTGCTGGTCAGCGGCACCATTCGCGGGGTCGCAGCCGGTGAATGCGTCCGCTGCCTGGGCGACGTCCGGTTCGATCTGGATGTTCCGATCATGGAGTTGTTCGCCTATCCGGACCGGGGCGCCGGCGCGGGTGAGGATGACGACGATGTACGTGAGCTCGGGGACGACGACCTGATCGACCTCGAGCCCGCACTGCGCGACACGGTGGTGCCCGCACTGCCGTTCCAGCCGGTGTGCCGGGAGGACTGCCCGGGCCTGTGCTCCGAGTGTGGAGCGCGCCTGGCGGACGACCCGGGACATCAGCACCAGGTGACCGACCCGCGCTGGTCGGCGTTGCAGAGCATCCTCGAGCAGGGGATGCAGTCTGGGCCGTCCGCACCGGGCGATCCGGAGAAGACCAGAGAGGGCTAAATCGTGGCTGTTCCGAAGCGGAAGATGTCCCGCAGCAACACGCGGTCCCGCCGGGCCCAGTGGAAGGCGGAGCCGGCCGCGCTCACCAGCACCGCAGCTGCCGGTGGCGGTGTCACTTACTCACGCCCGCATCACGCCCGGGTGGTCACTGACTCGGCCGGCACGCCCCTGTACCTGGAGTACAAGGGCCGCAAGGTCAAAGACCTGTAGACCCTGCCGCAACAGCGCCGGGAGACGGCAGGGAGACGGCAGGGAGACTGGCCATGGGCACGCCGAAGGACCAGCATGCCGGAACCGATGCTGCCCGGTTGCTGACCGTTCTCGGCGTCGCCGTCGAGCCGTCCCTGCTGTTCCGGTCCCTAACCCACCGCTCCTTCGCCTACGAGAACGGCGGCCTGCCCACCAACGAGCGACTGGAGTTCCTGGGCGACTCCGTGCTCGGCCTGGTGGTCACCGATGCGTTGTACCGGCGCCATCCCGATCTGCCCGAGGGCCAGCTGGCCAAGCTGCGGGCCGCAGTGGTCAACATGAAGGCGCTGGCGAGTGTGGGCCGGGAGCTGGGCCTGGGCGCGTTCATCATGCTCGGACGGGGCGAGGAGGCCAGCGGCGGGCGGGACAAGTCCTCGATCCTGGCCGACACGGTGGAGGCGCTGATCGGCGCGGTCTATCTCGAGCACGGGATCGTGGTGGCCAGCCAGCTGGTGCACCGCCTGGTCGATTCGCTGCTGGACGCTTCGGCCGAACTGGGCGCAGGCCTGGACTGGAAGACCAGCTTGCAGGAGCTCACTGCCACTGGCGGGCTCGGGGTGCCCGATTATCAGGTGGACGAGGAAGGACCGGACCACGCCAAGGTGTTCCATGCGGTGGCCGTGATCCGGGGTATCGGCCGCGGAGAGGGCGCCGGCCGATCGAAGAAAGAAGCCGAACAGGCCGCTGCCGCGGCCGCCTTCACCGAACTTCAGGCCGAACTGGCTGCCGCCTCGCTGGTTCCGCCCTCAGCCGAACGTGCCTGAGCTGCCCGAGGTCGAGGTGGTGCGGCGGGGCCTGGCTCGCTGGATGACCGGCTCGAAGATCACGTCGGTTGATGTCCGGCACCCGCGTCCGGTCCGGCGGCACCTGGCCGGCCCGGACGACTTCGCTGCCCGGCTGGTGGACACCCAGGTGCTGGACGCCGTACGCCGGGGCAAGTTCCTCTGGCTGATGCTGGACTCCGGCGAAGCACTGCTGGCCCACCTGGGCATGAGTGGCCAGCTGGTGCTCCAGCCGCCCTCCGCCGAACCTGAACCGCACCTGCGGGTGCGGCTGCAGTTGCTCAACGAGCTGGGGCGGGAGCTGCGGTTCATCGATCAGCGGATGTTCGGCGGCCTGTCCCTGGAGCCGTTGGTACCCACCGCCGACGGGCTGGCCGGCGGCTGGGGCGGCGTCCC
>CALMAR010000280.1:0-4433 GCA_937859855.1 uncultured Kineosporia sp. | reverse complement strand
CGCCCTGGATCCGGACCTTGACGTCGAGGCGCTGCGGCTGAAGTTGCGCCGCCGCCGGACCGGGCTGAAGCGGGCGCTGCTGGATCAGACGCTGATCTCCGGCATCGGTAACATCTATGCCGACGAGGCGCTCTGGATCGCCAAGTTGCACTATGCCCGGGCCTGCGAGCACGTGACCCGCCCGGAGTTGCTGCGGCTGCTCGCCGCGGTGCAGCAGGTGATGCGCGAGGCGCTGGCCGCCGGGGGCACCAGCTTCGACAGCCTGTACGTGGATGTGAACGGCAGCAGCGGATACTTCGAGCGCCTGCTCAAGGTCTATGGGCGGGCTGGCCGGCCGTGTTATCGCTGCGGCACCCTGATCAAGCGTGAGCAGTTCATGAACCGCTCGTCTTACCTGTGCCCGGTCTGTCAGCGCACCCCGCGAAATCCCCGCTGGTAGAACGGCGTCAGTCGAAGCGGTAGCCGAAGCCGCGTAAAGTGCTGACCCGGTCGCAGTGGGCGCCGAGCTTGACCCGGATCCGGCGGATATGCACGTCCACGGTCCGGTCGCCGCGCACATATCGCTCATGCCAGACCGCGGCCATTAACTTGCCCCGGCTGACCGCCACCCCCTGATGCCGGACCAAGTAGGCCAGCACGTCGAACTCGCGCCGGGTCAGGCTGACTTCGATGCCGTCCACCAGCAGGATCCGGCCCAGCTCATCAAGCCGTAACCGCTGATCGCCGATCATCTCTGACGGCGACTGGGTCAGCGTGGCCCGGCCTTCGTTGGTGGCGTCGCTGTCCACGCTGACCTCAGCGACCATTCCAGGAGCCAGCGCGTCAACCAGCGCCTGTACAGCCTGAGTCAGCTGCTCGGCGCCGACCGTCGCAGGATGGATGGGAGCACCATGAAAACGGCCGCTGACCGGCTGAGATGGCAAGGAGATCTCCCGATGCAGGCGTACCACCATTCCGGCATCAACAAGCCGGTGCTTGAACGCAGGAGAGCTGGCCGGCACCGTCATGGTCGCAATTCTGGCAATCGGCGGCCATAATCTCAAGTGATCAGATAGGAATAGTGTGAAATGAAGGCCCGGTGTGTGGTCCGGGCAGCGACGCGGCAGGAAGGCAGGGCATCGTGGCGCTACCTGATTTCTTCATCATTGGCGCCCCCAAGGCCGGGACGACCGCGCTCTACGCCGCCCTGGCCCGTCATCCTGACCTGTTCCAACCGGCGCTGAAGGAGCCGAAGTTCTACCTGACCGGAGAGCAGCGGCCGCGCGGCTTCGGGCAACGTGGCCCCGGCGACGCGCACAGCGCCCGGGAATGGGTGTGGCGGCGCCGGCAGTATGAGGCGCTCTTCGACCATGCCCCAGCCGGTTCGCTCCGGGGCGAGAGCACGCCGTTCTACCTGTACGACATCAAGGCGCAACGGCGGATCCACGTCGATGTCCCTGACGCCAAGCTGATCGCCGTTCTCCGGGATCCGATCGACCGGGCCTATTCGAACTGGATGCATCTCTGGTCAGATGGGCTGGAGCCGATTCCGGACTTCGAAAGGGCTTGGGCCGCCGAGGATCAGCGGGTGGCGGACGGCTGGGCCCCGTTCTGGCACTATCGGCGGCTGGGCCTGTACGGCCAGCAGCTCGAGCACCTCTTCCAGCTCTTTCGCCCCGAACAGCTGCACTTGCTGCGCTACCGGGACCTGGTCGATCGCCCGGCCGAATCGCTGGACGGCGTCTGCGCCTTCCTCGGAGTGGCCACCGGACTCCTGACCGAGATCCCGCGGGAGAACTCCAAGTCTTACGCTCAGGATTCCTGGCGGACCCGGCAGCTGGCCCGGATCGTCCGGGCCGGAGCCCATTTCGGCCAATTCGGGCCGCCGCAGTGGTGGCGTCGGGGCGAGGCCAAGCTGGTCGCGGCGATGCAGCAGGGCGGTGGCCGGCGTCCCCGTCTGGAACCGGACGTCCGGGCCCGGCTGGTCCAGGTCTATGTGGAGGACAACGCGCTGCTGAGCCGATTGACCGGCCGATCCTTCTCCGACTGGCTGGGCACCACATCGCGGGGTCAGTTCAGCATGATCTCGCCGCCCGATGGCGGACACCACGAGCAGTAGCTGATTCGGCCCGGCGAGTGCCCATGCCAGTGGGAGTGTCCGAGTGTCCGAGCGCTCGATGAGCGAGTGCGGGCAGCTCTGGGCCAGGAAGGGGCAGGAAGGGGCAGGAAGAGCGCTGCTAGCCGGCCAACTGGGTGCGCAGGTCATGCGAACCGTCGGCCAGCGCTGCCTCGTAGTACATCCGCAGGCCCCCGCCGGGCAGTGGAACGACATCTAGGTAGCGCAGCGCATGGTCCCCGTCCGGAGACTGCGCCGCCGGGGCGTCGCCCATCGCAATCAGCGGCGCGGCCTCAGGCTCGGCGGCTTCGGGTGACCAGGCCAATCCGGTGCGCTCGAACCAGTTCTCGGCCGCCGTGGCCCGCCCGTCGTACCAGGCCAATAACCGGTCACCGACCGGCAGCACGGCAGTGACCCGGGCCCCGCGGGCGTCCCAGTGCCCGGAGCGGCCAGACAGCACCACCGGCCCGGTCGACCAGGTCAGCCCGTCCGTGCTGGTGGCCAGCCGGGTCGCCATCCGGTCGGTGGCGTCGGGGTCGTCCAGCGGGTGGCAGCACACCCACATCCGCCACAGCGGGCGGCCGTCCTCGGCCGGACCCCAGCGCACCACCGGATCCTTGACCGCGGTCAGCTCATCGCCGGGCATCACCACGGTACGCCGGCCGGAGGGCAGATCGGCGATCTCGTCGGCGTCCAGCGCCTCGATCCACCAGTGGCTGGACCCGGGCGTGGAACAGCTGATGTAGATCCGCCAGCCGCCGTCCGGGCGCCGGATCAGGGCTGGGCGCTCCAGCGACGCCGCCCCGAAGGTGTCCCGGTCGATCCAGGCCACGGGCTCGAAGTCGACGCCGTCCAGCGATCGGGCAACCGTCACTCCGACGCCGCGGCCGGAATCGATCGGCCGGCGCACCCGGTAGGCCAGATAGAACACATCGTCGGCGAGCACCGCACTCGGTGCCCCCGCCCAGTGACCTGCCCCCGCGGCCGGCGCCGGAATGACGACCTGCGCCGAGTTCGGATCCGGGATGGGCGCGTCGCTGATGTCGATCGGCGGCGGGGCGATGCTCATAGTGCTGCGGCTCCTCCAGCTCGGATGGCGGACCGGGACTGGGGACATTGCGCCGGCCTGGCCCAGTGTGGCAGCCGGATCCGCAGTGCGGAGGGGAATCCTCACAATTTCGGTGAGGTTAACGCGGACGGCCGCTACAAGCCGCCCCGGCCCCGGCAGGCGCTACTGTGAAGGCCGCCCAATCGCGAGGAGTTCCGGCCACGTGCACCTGAAGTCACTGACCCTTCGCGGCTTCAAGTCGTTCGCCTCCGCCACGACGCTGCGCTTCGAGCCGGGCATCACCTGTGTGGTCGGGCCGAACGGGTCGGGCAAGTCCAACGTGGTCGACGCGCTCAGCTGGGTGATGGGGGAGCAGGGGGTCAAGAGCCTGCGCGGCGGCAAGATGGAGGACGTCATCTTCGCCGGTACCTCCGGCCGGCCGCCGCTGGGCCGGGCCGAGGTGTCGCTGACCATCGACAACTCCGACGGCGCGCTGCCGATCGACTACAGCGAGGTCACCATCTCGCGGACCATGTTCCGGTCCGGAGGCAGCGAATACGCGCTCAACGGCTCGTCCTGCCGCCTGCTCGACATCCAGGAGTTGCTGAGCGACTCCGGGATCGGCCGGGAGATGCACGTGATCGTCGGCCAGGGGCAGCTGGACGCCGTGCTGCACGCCTCCCCGGAGGATCGGCGAGCCTTCATCGAGGAGGCCGCCGGAGTACTCAAGCACCGCAAGCGCAAAGAGAAAGCCGTCCGCAAGCTGGAGGCGATGCAGGCCAACCTGACCCGGCTCACCGACCTCACCGCCGAGATCCGCCGTCAGCTCAAACCTCTGGGCCGCCAGGCTGAGGTGGCCCGCAAGGCCGCCGTGGTACAGGCCGACCTGCGTGATGCCCGGGCCCGGCTGCTGGCCGATGACCTGGTCACACTGGTCGGCACTCTGGAGGCGGAGGTCGCCGATGAGACCGCGGTACGGGAGCGGCGCGCTGAACTGGAGGTGCAGCTGGACGCGGTCCGGAATCGGGTCACCCGGCTCGAGGAGGAGTCGGTGCAGGCTGCGCCTGCGCTGTCGCGGGCCCAGGAGACCTGGTACCGATTGTCCAGTCTGCGCGAGCGAACCCGGGGCACGGCCGAACTGGCCGCCGACCGGCTCCGGCTGCTGTCCGAGACTGAGCCGGAGCGGGCGGCCGGGCGCGATCCGGACGACCTGGAGGCCCAGGCCCGCCTGGTCCGGGAGCAGGAGGGCGAGCTGGCCAAGCGGATCGAGGCCGGGCTCTACGCCGCCGA